>JBBRTC010000005.1:0-74529 GCA_038244765.1 Candidatus Nanopelagicales bacterium
CATCGACGACGTAGTAGGTCTGAAATCCGTCGTCGACGTTGACCGCGAGTTTGGCCCATGGGCGCTTGCGAAACTCCTCGGGAAGCTGCGCCGGCTTGGTCGCGAGGTCACGAATGTGACCAACGGACGCCTCAACATCCCAATCAGATCCGAGGTATCCCGCGATGGTCTTGGCCTTCGCCGGTGACTCCACGATGACCAACCGACGGGGCTCGGTTGAGTTAGCGGACTTCGAGGGCACTGCGGTCCTTCCGGGTGGACAACGGGGGCTCGCGGTCATTCATCAAACGCTCAGACCGTACGACCGGTCGCGGCGGAGTCTGGCCGCACCCCCGTGGGCATTGTCAACTTGAGGCTCGATTCTGACTCATTTGGCCGCGTGAGATGGCGCTCGGCGGTGACGTCGCGCAGCGTCTTTTGCCCGCCTGACACTCAAGCGTCTGCGCCGCGCGGCACCCAGCCCAACGCACTGGCACCCATTTAAAGGGGTGCAAGTCAGACGAGGACTCTAGAGTTGAATTCACACGCGTACCCGCGACCAACTCGCGGCGCACCCCTCGAACCCGGAGTCCTCGTGACAAGTCCCAACGTTCGTACCGGCACGGGCCGCGACGCCCACGGCCACAGCAATCTCGGTATCGCCCTCCTTGTCATCTCGGCTGCTCAACTCATGGTGATTCTCGATGCGTCCATCGTGAACATCGCTCTGCCCAGCATCCGAACCGCGCTCGGCTTCACACCCGAGAACCTGAGCTGGGTCGTCAACGCGTACACCCTGGCTTTCGGCGGGCTACTGCTTCTCGGCGGGCGAGCGGGAGACATCCTGGGCCGCCGACGTGTGTTCATCGCCGGAATCTTGATTTTCACCTTGGCATCTTTCTTAGGTGGATTGGCCAACTCCGAAGGTTTGCTGCTCGCTGCGCGCGTCTTGCAAGGTGCAGGCGCGGCGATTGCCTCGCCAACGGCTCTTGCCCTTATCGCTACCACCTTCCCGGAAGGCCCTCCGCGCAACCGCGCCTTCGCGGTCTACGCCGCAATGTCTGGTGCCGGCGCCGCCGTCGGACTGATCGCGGGCGGACTTCTCACTGACTACCTGTCGTGGCGATGGGTGTTCTGGGTCAACGTCCCGATTGGACTCTTCGTCGCGTTTGTCGCCCCCCGCGTACTCGGCGAATCAACACCCAAGCCAGGGAAATTCGACCTTCCCGGCGCGATCCTCGGCACCGTCGGGCTCACCAGTTTGGTGTACGGCATCACCCGAGCATCGACAAGCGGATGGGGCGACACAAAGACGGTCAGCTTTATCGGAATTGGCGCGCTCCTCCTTGTGACCTTCATCATCGTCGAGAGTCGAAGTGCCGAACCGTTGATGCCACTTCGACTGTTTAGTGAACGCAATCGCGCCACGTCGTACGGAATTGCGCTGGTCGTCGGCGGCGCGATCCTGTCGATGTTCTTCTTCCTGTCGCTGTTTATCCAGGGAATTTTGCAGTACAGCCCGCTCAAGGCTGGGCTGGCATTTCTGCCATTCACATTGGGGATCGTCTTTGGCGCTGGGAGCGCATCACAACTTATTCCTCGCCTACCACCGCGGATGATCGCTGCTCCTGGACTCCTCATCGCGTCCTTCGGCATCTACCTCTTCTCTCGCCTTGAACCCACGTCGACGTACGTCAGCGGACTTCTCATCCCGATGATCATCACTGCAATTGGAATGGGGCTTACGTTCGTCACGCTCACGCTGACGGCGGTTTCGAGAGTGGAGGAGCGAGACACTGGTATTGCGTCCGGCGTTCTGAACGCGATGCAGCAAATCGGTGGATCGCTGGGGTTGGCGCTTCTTGCCACGCTGGCCGTGAACGTCACCACGAACAAGGTGATCGAAATTGTCGGCAATGCAGGGGGCAACCCAGCTGCGGGTCAGGGAGCGGGGGGGTACGCACCAGCGGAGGCTCTCACTAGCGGCTACACCGCGGCCTTCCTCGGCTCATCCATCGCGTTGTTGATCATGAGTTTCGTCGCGTTCATCGCGATGAACGCACCGAAACAAGAAGCGCCAGTCGCCGTCGCAGCGGCGGCTGCGTAGACGAACCCAACCGGAGTGTCACAGCGCCGGTAGGACGAAGCCCCGCACCTCGAGATGACTGCGGGGCTTCGTCGTACTAATTGCGATGCGGAACCCAGAAACTGGGCGACGGACTAAACCTCGATCGCCTCCGGGATCTCCGCGACCGGCTCTTCGCCGACTGTGATCGGACGGGACTTCGACACGAGAACAGCAGCCACAACAATGACCACCGCAGTGGCCGCAATCGCATAACGCCAGTTGTTCTGCTCTAGCGCCAAGGCGACGACTGCTGGAGCGATCAGCAACGACACCAGGTTCATCACCTTGATGAGCGGGTTAATCGCGGGACCGGCGGTGTCCTTAAACGGGTCGCCAACCGTGTCACCAATGACAGTCGCCGAGTGAGCCTCAGAACCCTTTCCGCCGAAGTTGCCGTCCTCGACAAACTTCTTTGCGTTGTCCCAGGCCCCACCGGAATTGGAGAGGAAGACAGCCATCAAGGTGCCGGTGGCGATCGTCCCAGCGAGGTAGGCACCAAGCGGCCCGATACCCAATCCGAAACCAACTGCGATCGGGGTAAAGAGCGCGAGTAGGCCCGGTGTTGCGAGCTCACGGAGCGAGTCACGCGTCACGATGTCGACGACCTTGCCGTACTCCGGCAACTCCGTGCCTTCCATGATTCCCGGGTGGTCGCGGAACTGGCGACGTACCTCGAAGATCACCGCGCCCGCAGCGCGCGACACCGCATTGATGAGGAGGCCCGAGAACAAGAAGACGACGGCTGCACCGACGAGCAGACCGACCAGGTTGCGGGGGTCCGCCACGTTGAGGACACCGCCGTACTGGGCTTGGTCATTGATCGGCGGAATGACAAGATTCCCGCCCCGGATTGCCGACTGAGTCGCGGTCACCACGGCGTCACGGAATGATCCGAACAGCGCCGTCGCGGCGAGTACGGCAGTCGCGATCGCGATGCCCTTAGTGATTGCCTTGGTGGTGTTCCCAACGGCGTCGAGGCTGGTCAGGATTTGTGCACCTTCACCCTCGACATCGCCAGACATCTCTGCGATGCCTTGTGCGTTGTCTGATACTGGGCCAAAGGTGTCCATCGCGACGATGACGCCGACGGTGGTCAACAGACCCGTACCGGCGAGGGCAATCGCGAACAGCGACAGCGTGATCGAGCCAGCGCCGAGGAGGAATGCGGCGTACACCGCAGCCCCGATAAGCAGCGCGGAGTACACCGCTGACTCCAAACCGAGCGACACACCCGCGAGGATCACCGTGGCAGGCCCGGTTAGTGACGACTTGGACACGTCGTCGACAGGCTTTCGGTTGGTCTCGGTGAAGTAGCCCGTGAGTTGTTGAATCGCGGCCGCAAGCACAATGCCGATGATCACTGCACCGATGGTGAGCAACCGAGGATTGAAGGTGTCGACATCGATACCGAGGAACACGCTGGTGTTGCCTTCAAGAACAACACCCTTGAGCTGAGCAGCCGTGGAAGGCAACCACAAGAACGCCGCACCTACGACCATGAGGGCCGACACAATCGCGGAGATAAAGAACCCACGGTTGATCGCGGTCATGCCGGAACGATCGCCGGGACGCGGCGAGACGGCGAAAATACCGATGACCGCGGTGATGACGCCAATGGCAGGAACGACCAAAGGAAGAACGAGACCGACGTTGCCGAAGGCGGCCTTTCCGAGAATGAGCGCCGCGACCAGCATGACGGCGTACGACTCGAACAGGTCCGCTGCCATGCCCGCGCAGTCACCCACGTTGTCACCGACGTTGTCAGCGATCGTGGCCGCGTTGCGCGGGTCGTCCTCAGGGATTCCCTGCTCGACCTTGCCCACCAGGTCGGCACCCACGTCGGCGGCCTTGGTGAAGATTCCGCCGCCCACACGCATGAACATGGCCAACAGCGCGGCACCGAATCCGAAGCCCTCCAGCACTGCAGGTGCTTCAGCTTTGTAGATCAACACAACAATGGATACGCCCAGAAGTCCTAGGCCAACGGTGAACATGCCCGCGACGCCGCCGGTCCGGAAGGCGATCTTCATCGCGCGCTGCTCGCCACCATCGCGGGCCGCCGCTGCGACGCGCACGTTGGCGCGTACCGCCAACCACATACCGACATAGCCGGTGACACCGGAGAAGACTGCTCCGACTATGAAGAAGAGAGAACGACCGACTTTTTCGCTTGTCGTGTCCGCCGGAAGGACGAACAACACGAAGAAGACCAGAACCGCGAAGAACGCGAGCGTCCGGAATTGGCGACTCAGATACGCAGATGCACCTTCCTGAATCGCTGAAGCAATGTTCTTCATGCTCTCGGTGCCCTCATCAGCGGCGAGAACTTCACGTGCGAGAACAGCGGCTACTAGCAGCGCGAGGACGGCAATGAGCGCCACCACGGCAACCGTGACCAAGTTGCTCCCGGCGAGTTCGACGCTCACCGCATCAGCGGCGCTTGTCACTCCGGACATGCGATCTCCTTGAGACGTTGGCCCGAACCGGGGGATGCGCACGTGGGCGTACGCGGGAATCCGGCAGGCGTTTGCGGGGTGTCACGCACTCACCGGACACGAATCCGCGGCCGCAAGAGCGACACCGGGGGCTCCGTGACGATGCCTGGATTCCTCGCGAGGAGGCCCGGGCCGTCCGTGACCGGCGCAGTCTACGCAGCGCGACAACGGGCTCACGCCAGGGTCAATCTCGACCCAAATGAGGCCAGTTCAGCCTCTCACTCGCTGTGACGCTCTCGACCAGGGCTCTTGCTCCCCTGAGCCGTGAGGGCCATGAGTTCAGGTCAGGCCGATCGAGGCCAACTCATCACGACCTGGGTAGACCCGGGAGTGGATCCCGCTCGGACTTCGTGAGAAGGGATCAAACCGGCAATCACAGCTAGGGACAACGCGTCGGGGTCAGCCAGATCAATATCGATAGTTGCTTGTTCGGCGGTGGGACCCGTCTGAGCTGGAGTTGAACCGGTCGGGTCGATACGACCGCCAACATGATCTGCCACCGACACCGTGAACTCGTCGGCGTCGTCGGTGAAAGTCACTTCAATTGGAACTACCGAACCTGCGCTGACGTGCCGGCGTACGGCGCGCGAGCAGGCTTCTGCAACGGCGAGGCGCACGTCATCGAGCAATTCCTCGGAGACCCCACTGCGTCGAGCCGCCACGGCGGCAACGAGTCGCGCCGTGCGCACTTGGTCGGCTCGAGGCGACAGGCTCATCGATACGTCAGGCACTGCGAGGCCGAATCAATGCGTCGCGGCAAAAGCGTCGGCGAGAGTTGCGTGCAAGGGAATGACTGCGTCAAGACCGGTTACCTTGAAGACCTTCGCAATCCGATCCGACGTGACGACGAGCCGCAAAGTGCCTTCGTGATCGCGAACCCGTTTCAGTGCTTTGACGAGGACGCCCAGGCCACTGGAGTCGAGAAAGTCCACACCGGTGAGGTCCACGATTACTTGCGGCGAGGGCTGAGATGTCAGCGGTTCGAGCGCCTCATCCAAAGCCGGGGCAGTAAAGACGTCCACCTCACCCGACGGAGCGACAACAGTGAAGCCAGCCTCCTCGCGGGTGGTCAGAGACAAATCCACTGGTACGCCTCCTGCGTCTGTTGCCGAACTCTCCTGGGTTCACTCTGGCATACGAGCCTGAGCGGCGAGAGGTTCCGCACGTACTGGCGACCCGAGCCCGGGGCGCCTGGAACCCCCGACGGCATCGCGAACGCCGACATCGAGGGAGTGGGGGTGAGAATGCGGGGGTGGGTCAGGGGTTGGAGAGTTGGAGATCGCGCGCCCGCGACGGGCGGCTAGTCCATGTCGAACACATCCCTGCCCGAGAAGCAACCTTCGCAAATTGGCCCCCCTGGGTCGACCCCGCCCTCGAATTGGCGCTCGTGGCAAGTGGCATCGCGCAGCCGTGGGCGCACCAAGTGGAGGCTGCCGATCTTGCTCACGCTGGGAGCCACACCGTGATCTCGACGGGGACGGCATCCGGAAAGAGCATCGCCTACTGGTTGCCAACGCTGACGTCGTCGCTCGTCGGCACCCGCTCCATGAGCGGACGTGGAGCGACTGTTCTCTACATTGCGCCCACAAAAGCGTTGGCCCATGACCAGCAAGCTCGCATCAAGTCGCTGGAACTTCCCTCGTTGCGCGTCGCGGCGTACGACGGGGATACGCCACGCGAGGAACGAACGTGGGTACGCGCACACGCTGCCTATGTTGTGACCAATCCCGACATGGTGCATCGATCAATTCTTCCCGGGCATCAGGCGTGGAAGTCGTTCTTTCGCGCTCTCACCTATGTCGTGCTCGACGAGTGCCACGTCTATCGTGGGGTTTTCGGTTCCCATACCGCGAATGTCATTCGTCGCCTCCGTCGCATCGCGAATCACTACGGCGCTAACCCGACATTCGTGTGCTCATCGGCAACCATCGCTAACCCCAGCTCCACGGCATCGCGATTGACCGGACTACCCATGGCTGCGGTGACCGATGACGCTTCGCCCCGTGGGGCAGCAGAGTTCCTCCTATGGGAACCACCCATGGTCAACGATGCGCGACGATCGGCCGTCGCTGAAAGCGCAGACTTACTTGCGGACTTAGTCATCGATGGCGCGTCCACTTTAGCCTTCGCCCGCTCGCGAAGATCGGCAGAAATCATCGCGCTGGCCACGCGCGCCCACCTCGATGATGTCGACCCGGCGCTCGGCGAGTTGGTCGCGGCATATCGCGGTGGTTACCTTCCAGACGAACGTCGCGAGTTGGAAAATGCCCTGCGCGATGGGCGACTGCGGGCATTGGCAACCACGAACGCTCTTGAACTCGGCATCGATATGACGGGACTCGATGCCGTGCTGATGTGCGGCTGGCCCGGGACCCGTGCGGCCCTGTGGCAGCAGGCCGGTCGCGCAGGTCGGGGAACCAAGGATGCCCTCGCGATCTTTGTGGCCCGTGATGATCCACTTGATACCTATCTCGTTCGAAACCCGACTGCGCTCTTTGGTGCGCCGGTCGAAGCGAGCGTGAGCGACCCGAGTAACCCGTACGTCTTGGGGCCTCATCTGTGCGCGGCAGCTGCCGAGTTACCGCTGACTGACGATGACCTCTCGATCTTTGCTGCTGATCCGGCCGAGTTGGAATCACTCCAGGTGTTGATGGACAGCCTGGTCTCTGATGATTTGCTTCGTCGGCGCACTGCCGGGTGGTTCTGGACCCGCCCCGAACGCGCGGCCGACCTTGCGGATCTGCGCGGCACCGGCGATCCCGCAGTGAGGGTGGCAGAAGAAAGCACCGGGCGCCTGCTAGGAACAGTTGATTCGGGGGCAGCACACTCCAGCGTTCACCCGGGTGCGATCTATCTGCATCAAGGGTTGACGTACCTCGTTCGTAGCCTCGACCAAGAAGCTCACGTAGCACTGGTTGAACCGATCACGGTGGACTACTCCACCCATGCGCGAGATATCAGCCATCTAAGGATTGTGAGCGCTGACGAGCAGCGTGAGTGGGGCGACGCCACGATTTCGCACGGCACCGTCGAGGTCACATCACAGGTTGTGTCCTTCCACCGACGCCAAGACATCACCGGGGAAGTCATCGACGAGACCCGACTCGACCTGCCGCCGCGCCAACGGAGCACGCATGCCGTGTGGTGGACGGTGTCCGCTGACCAACTCACCAAAGCCGGGTTGGGTCCGGTCGATATTCCGGGTGCTGCGCATGCCGCTGAACACGCCTCGATCGGCCTGTTGCCACTGTTCGCGAGTTGCGACCGTTGGGATATTGGGGGAATCTCCACCGCACTTCACCCTGATACCGGCCGGATGACTGTCGTGGTCTACGACGGCCATCACGGTGGCGCGGGATTCGCCGAACGCGGGTTCCTCGCCGCACGCGAGTGGCTTGACGCGACACGAGACGCGATCACCTCGTGTCCGTGCAAGGAAGGGTGTCCGTCGTGCGTCCAGTCGCCTAAGTGCGGCAACGGGAATGAGCCGTTGGACAAGTACGGCGCCATCCGGTTACTCACGGTGTTACTGGCGGACCCGCGCGGGCACGGACCCGGATCATCGGAACCCCTTGGTGAGCCAACTGTGCGAGTCGTGTGACCAGTTCGGGCACGGGCAATTCCACCAACACGGTCACGTTCGGAAAGTCGACCTGGCAACTCACGAGAACGGCATGGTTTTCACGCGCGACCTCGCCAGACTCCTCGCACGCCACGACCTCATCTGTCTGCGCAAGTTGGGCGGCTCCTGCCAGCGCGGACATGTCGGCGGCGATGGAGACGCGTTGACGCACCAATGCAACCTGCGCGATCGCGACGGCGGCGGTTCCCGCGAACGCGATCACCGCCGCAAGAACCAGAACCCAAATGGTGGCCATCCCCGTCTGCCCCTCATCAAGGGCGGACGCGGGTGGGGTTTGGGAAAACTGCCACGCCTTCATGATGCCAGCGACTCCACCCGCGCCGTCGCGTCACCGTGGATCTCAAAGCTGCCGAGGTCGCGCAAGAAAGCAATCGGCGAGGCTTCGGACCAATGAACCCGCACAACAACACGATCCCCCACGCCGTCAATCTCAACGACCGCGCGCGGGTCGGTCTGGCGGACGGCTGCACGCAAGGACTCCCAGGAGTCCCCGCGTGCAGCCGATCGCGCCGTACGTTGTGCGATGTCCGTCGCACGCGTGTGAGCCGAGGCGAGCGAAAGGATCCACAGAACTACGACCAGGAGAACTACTAGCACCGGAAACACGACCGCGGTTTCCGCGGTCACGTATCCGTCGTCAGCACGCCGAAAGGCCGAACTCCTACGGTGGTTCACCATCGCCGCCACTCTCCCTAGAACAAAAACGAAAATGCGCCCTTGACCACGTTCCACAGCAGGTTGGCGACGTTGTCACCGGTAAGCAACTTCATCAGAATTCCGCCGAGGCCGGCAGTGGCGCAGGTACCGACGGCGTATTCAGCCGTCGTCATTCCAGCGTCATTGCAACGCACTCGCGTGAGAATCTTCGGCATTTGTCCCCCTCATTCATTGCCCAACCGAAGGTCAGGCCGACGCCGGAGTTGGCGTCACAACTGACCCTGGACGGAACCCGCCGGTCCGGTCCCACGCCCGAACGAATCTGGGGATGACTCACCGACGCTGGCAGGTGGGGATGACCTCAAACAATCCAGAGGGTCCGGACGAAACCCGCAACAACGGGGACCACCCCAATCAGCAGAAATGCGGGCAGAAAGCAAAAACCCAGTGGCGCAACCGCTTTGATCCCAATGGCTTTGGCCGCGGACTCCAGCGCACGTCCCCTTTCGCTATCAAGATCTTCTGCCAATCTGGCCAACGTTTCCTGTACGGGTGCACCTGTTCGCGCGGTTCGTTCGAATGCGGCAGCCAGTGGAATCAGTTTCCTCCCCGCGGTGGAATCAACTGACCAACAGGCGGCGGGATCTGCACCTAGATCCATTCTGGCTACGACCGTCGACAGGGTCGTCTTGAGTGGTTCGTCGATCGCATCGCGCACCGCAGCCGACGCGTCTCTGAGCGTCGCACCGGCCGCCAGGCAGGATCCGAGCAGCATCGCCACCTCCGGAAGCTGCGCCGTCGCTGCCTCCCGTTCTTGCCGAACTCGGGTGGGTTCCAACTTTGACAACAGGACAGGTCCAAGCGTAAGGATCGCGGCCGCCGCGATCCCCCCGAGGACGCCACCGACGACCACAAAGACTCCCGCGCCCAGTGCCAGCGACGAGGCGACGCGATTCCATCCGAGAGATCCGAAATGTCGTCTCCCTTTTATGGCGCCGCCTGTGCGAATGGCTGGGTCATGACGACTCGCCGCGTGCATCGTCACGGCGACGACGCGCTGGTGGGGACGTGGGTCCGGTGCAGTCCAGACGACGTACGCCGCGAGAGCGAACATCAAGGCGATGACCACTACGGCATCCGACTCTCGACGGTGCGCACGAGGCGCGCCATCCACCAGAAGCCCAGGAGATCAAGAACGACTCCGGTGCCAAGGACGAGGAGACCGAGAGGCGAACCAACCAACCAACCCACGGGATCGGCGCCCAAAGCATGACCAATCATCAAGCCCATGATGGGCAATGACCCAACGAGTCGGGCCGTCGCCCGAGGCGCCGCCAATTCCGAGGACAGTTGGCGGCGTACATCGTTGTCGCGTGACGCGCGCGCGATGAGCCGATCGACCGCTTCCGCAAACCGCGCCCCGGACGCTTCCCCGATCTGCCAACATGCCGCCAACCCCCGTAGCACCGATCCACCGGCCACCCTGGAATCGTGACGCAAAGCCACGTCGACACCCGCGCCCAGATTCGCTGCAACAAGCGCGCCCGGGCACACGGACGTCGGCGCGAAGATTGATGCTTCGCGTAACGCAACTCCCGGCGGCTGGCCCGCACGTAACTCCGCACTCAACGCCACCAACAGCGTGATGACATCAGTACGGCGGGTCTGCTCAGCCCGGCGAGCCGACCCGGGAATTCGTATGGCCGACATGGTCTTCCGATGAGATGGGCGCCTGGCAAGCGCCTCGGAGACCGGCAACACCGAAATTGCGGCCAGTGCCCGAGCGCGCCGCCGACTCCGCGCGGGTATCGATTCGGTGACCAACCAGATGGCACCAACGCCAGTCAATGCGATCCAGAAGTCTGGGCTGCTCATTGCGTATGCGGAACCGACGCAACGCTGCCGACCCCGATCCTCGACCCGAGAACTTCGCACAACCGCGACCAGCCCGAACCACGGACGAGTCTTCCCGATTCATCAAACTCGGCGGCTATCTGCACGTCGACACGCTCCCCGCCGGGTGACGTAAGGACGTGAATACCCTCGACGCGACGTTGGCCGCCGCGATCGCGTACGACGTGAACGACGACTTGCAGCGCGGCCTTCAGTTGCGCGTGCAACGCATCTCGGCCTAGCCCCGCGCTGAGGGCCAACGCTTCAAGCCGCGCTGGGACATCGGCCGCCGAATTGGCGTGCACGGTTGCGGCGCCACCTTCGTGGCCGGTGTTCAATGCAGCCAATAGGTCGACGACTTCCGCGCCTCGGACTTCGCCCACAACAATTCGATCGGGTCTCATTCGCAAGGCTTGCCGAACAAGGTCGCGCAACTCAATCGCGCCAGCACCTTCGATATTGGGTGGTCGGGTCTCCAGTCGCATGACGTGGGGATGAATCGGACGCAACTCCGCACAATCCTCAACCAACAGCAACCGCTCGCCGGGATCAACGAGGCCCAACAGCGTCGACAAGATCGTCGTTTTGCCCGAGCCGGTACCACCACTGACCAAGAAGGACGTACGCGAGGCGAGCAAGGCTTCGAGGAGCAGCGCGCATCGCGGCGATACCGTCTGGAGTTCAACAAGTTCGGCAAGACTGAAACTCACCCGGCGCGGCACTCGCAGTGAGATTGCGGTCCCGGTTGGCGAGATCGGGGGCAACACCGCGTGGAGTCGCGTCCCATCGCGCATCCGCGCATCGACATAGGGCGACGCATCGTCGAGGCGTCGACCGGCCGCAGCCGCGAGCCGTTGAGCGAGCCGTCGCACGGTTGATTCGTCGGTCAGGTTAACGTCGGCACGCTCGAGTCCCTGACCGCGGTCGACCCACACATCATCTGGTCCGTTGACAAGGACGTCTGTGACCGTGGGCTCGCGCAGCACGGGTTCCAGTGCCCCAGCTCCGACAAGTTCGTCGCGGACGAGACGAACTACTTCGAGCAACCCGATATCACCCAGCACGATTCCCTCGTCGCGCAATGCGGCTGTTACATCAAGGGATGTGGCCTGCGAACCCGACGTCACAAGTCGAGTGCGAACACGATCCACCAACGCCGACGAGACACCGTTGCCCACGTCGTAGTGAGTTGATTTCATGCGGCCGAGGCAGAGCCTTCGACACCAGCATCACGCAGGAGTGCGAGGCATGCTCTTGCCATCGGCGTACGCCCTCGAACGTTGGGCGGATCCCCGCGTTCCAGCGCTTGCACGATGCGCCGCTCCGACACCAACTCGACTGCGAGTGGGAGTCCCACCGCATCTGCGAAGTCGCTGGCTTCAAGGCCGCCGGGGCCAGGACCGCGTACAACCAGGCGAAGCTCGCGGGCGTACGGTCGAATCGCCGCAGCCGTTTTCACCACACTCGCTGTCGCTCGTACTTCAGCAGGGGAGACCAGATACGTCATTGATGCACGAGTCAGCACGTCTCGAGTGGTCTCATCGATCCGTCGGGGCAGGTCGACAACGACGAGGTCGTAGGCACGACTCCCCGCATCTAGGACGCTTCGAATCGCTTCCCCCGAAATCTCTACTTCGTCAGTGCGATCCCACGACAAGACCGAAAGTCCGTCATAGAACACCAAGGCCTCATCCAGGGTTGTGGGAGCCAGCCGACCGCGCGCTCCGGACAACTCGGGCCATCGCACGCCAGGAGCGTCTTCGGCCCCGAGGATTAAGTCAATGCCACCTGCCAATGGATCAGCGTCCAGAAGCAAGGTGCGGATTCCACGCTGCGAGGCGCACAGCGCGAGACCGGTGGCCATCACCGATGCGCCCGCACCACCTCGTCCCCCCATGACGGCGACAACGACGGCCGGCGACCCCGTGGAGGTTGCTGAGTCACCGAATTGCTCGACGAGCCATTGCTCACCGTCGGGAAGAACGACTACGTGCTCGGCACCGAGATCGACCGCCAGTCGCCACAGCTCCACATCCGGTTCTCGGGTGCAGACGAGAACAACGCCAGGGCGGCGCGGCTGCGCATCGAGTCGCGACGCGATGTCCGCACCGATGACGACAAGCGAACAACTGTCCCAACGATGCCCCGCCCTCGCCAGGCTCGACGCCACGTCGACCTCGACCTCCGCAGCTGCTGCAAGTCGCAACAGATCTTCGAGGAGCGCCGGATCTTCGGTCACCACCAACGGGCGGGAGGCGGTTTGCTCCCCATGTTCTCGTTGAACCACTGGAATCCCCCGCGTTCTCATTTTGTCTGTCGCACAAGTCAACGGCGACAGTGACGCGGGTTCTCGAAATTCGCGACGAGTCGGACACGTCCTGTGGGCGCTGCGCCATGGGGAACGCCCTGTGGACGGCACCGATTTGATCCGAGCGAGGGCGCTAAACGGTCTAGACCGTTACCGTGTCGGCATGGCAAAGGACCTGCCCGCCAGGGCTCGAGTCGTCGTGATCGGCGGGGGCGTCGGCGGAGCGAGCGTGGCGTATCACTTGGCGCGCAGAGGCGAAACCGACGTCGTGTTGCTGGATCGCGACGAACTCACCAGTGGATCGACCTTCCACAGCGCCGGACTCGTCGGCCAACTGCGCTCGGACCCCACCCTGACTGCCATGAACCAATACTCCGTGGACCTCTACCGCAACTTGGAGTCCACTGAATCCCCACCGGGTTGGGTGGAGACGGGCAGCATTCGACTAGCCAGTTCCAGCGCGCGGATGGAGGAAATCCACCGGCAAATTTCGTGGGCGCGAACCTCGGGGTTGCCGCTCGAACGAATCAGCGCCGACGAGGCACGCACATTGTTCCCGCCCATGGTCGCCGACGGTGTGGTGGGCGCGGCGTACATGCCGACGGACGGCCAAGTAGATCCGTCCATGTTGTGTAACTCCCTTGCCGCCGCGGCCCGGCGCGAAGGCGTACAGATTCTCACCCACACTCGGGTCGTCGGGATCGACACCGAAGGGTTCGGTCACGCGCGTCGAGTCAGTGTTGTGCGAACCGATCGCGGTGACATCGAGACAGAAGTCGTCGTGAACTGCGGGGGCATCTTTGCTGCCGAGATCGCGCGGATGGTTGGCGTCCGCGTGCCGATCGTTCCGATGTCACACCAATACCTCGTCACCGAAGCGTGTCTTGAGCGCCGGGATTCACCACTTCCCTCACTGCGCGACCCAGATTTGCTGATCTATTTCCGCCAAGAGGTCGACGCGCTACTCATGGGTGGATACGAACGGCAATCACTGCCGTGGACGGCAACGGCATCGTCCTTTGATGCCATCCCGGCTGACTTCAACGGCCGACTCTTGGCTGACGACTGGGACCGATTCTTGGAGATAACGGACAATTCGCGGACTCGAGTCCCCCTCATGGCCGACATCGGTATCCGCAAACTGATCAACGGTCCTGAGGCGTTCACACCCGACAACGAATTCTGCCTTGGCGAGAGCGATGTACCTGGATTCTTCGTCGCCGCGGGCTTCTGCGCTCATGGCATCGCCGGGGCCGGCGGCATCGGGAAGGTGATGGCCGATTGGATCCTTGACGGTGATCCGGGCCTGGATCTCTGGCACATGGACGTACGCCGATTCGGGCCGACCTACCGTTCGCCGTCCTTCACCCTGAAGCGCACCGTTGAGAATTACGAGACGTATTACGACATCCACTACCCCAACCACGAGCGAACAAGCGGTCGACCGTTGCGAGTTTCGTCGGCGTACGCCTGGCATGCGTCGCACGACGCGGTGTTCGGGGAGAAGTCGGGTTGGGAACGCGTCAACTATTACCAACGCAATGCAGCAGCTGGGGACTTAAGCCTGGCTCCCCGTGGGTGGGCCGGTCAGCACTGGTCACCTGCAATTGGCGCCGAACATCGCGCCACCCGGGAATCGGTTGGGCTATTTGATGAGTCGAGTTTCGCGAAGATCGAAGTGAGTGGGCCCGACGCTGCCTCGTTGCTTCAGTGGGTATGCGACAACGACGTGGCGCGGGCCGTGGGAGCCGTGACATACACGCAGATGCTCAACGCTCGGGGCGGGATAGAAGCTGACGTCACCGTCACCCGCGTGAGTGAGGACGTTTTTTCGCTCGTGACCGGAACAGCCTTCGGCACCCACGACGCGGGATGGTTACGCGATCAGGCGCGAGCGACGGGCGCGCAAGTGCGCATCGTCGATGTAACGGGGCAGTATTCGTGCGTTGCCTTATGGGGTCCCAATGCTCGCGAAGTCTTGAGCGGTCTCACCCCGCAAGACTTGTCCAACAAGGCTTTTCCGTTCATGTCCATGCGCGAGACGACCATCGGTGACGTGCCGGTTCGTGCGCTACGCGTGACGTTCGTTGGTGAGTTGGGCTGGGAGTTTTACTGCTCCGCGGAGTATGGCAATGCGTTATGGCGCACGCTGTGGGACGCCGGACAGGACCACGGGATCGTGGCGTGCGGGTACCGAGCCATTGACAGCATGCGGGTCGAGAAGGGCTACCGCGTGTGGGGCTCCGACATCACACCAGAGACCACTCCTGACGAGGCTGGCCTCGGTTTTTGTGTACGGCTCGACAAGGCCGGCGGCTTCCTCGGTCGCGACGCTCTCATCACGGCGCGCGCAGCAGGTGTCGCGCGGTTGCTGTGTGCCGTCGTACTGGCTGACCCCCGGTCGATCGTGCTGGGGAACGAACCGATTCAAATTGACGACGTGGTCGTCGGGCGCGTCACGTCGGGTGGCTTCGGATACACCTTGGGTGTATCCATCGCGTACGCCTACTTGCCCACCGAATACTGCGACCCTGGAACAGTCGTTGGCGTCGACATATTCGGCGAGTGGATCGATGGAGTGGTCACCGCCGAGCCCCTCTTCGACCCCACCAGTTCCCGCCCCCGAACCAACACAGGATCTTGACTTAAGGGTACAAACCCGCAGTTAAACTTCAGTTTCGTACCTCAAACAATGATCTTGTCCGTACGCAGCGCCCACTCGCCCGCTCCACCGGCGAATGGGTTCCGTGCCGCTCACCTGGTTCATCGATGAAGGAGGGATCGGCGACTCGATTCCCGTTGTGGGAGATGGTTCACCGTGGCGCGTGTCGAAATGGCGATAACTTTGGCCTAACGCTGCGAAGATCAGCGGGACAGGGAGACATCCCTGCTGTTGACTTGCGCCCGGACCCTTGAGGAGGGCAGATCCATGACCGAACGCCCCGTCAGCCCTGACGGTTACTGGGAATGGGACGGACAGGCTTGGGTGCCTCGTCAGGTCGCCGCGCAGGTACCAGCGGACGCCGCGATGCAGGCCCAACAGGCCGCCCAAGCTCAAGCCGCCCAGGCTCAGGCGGCGCAGCAGGCCGCAGCCCAGGCAGCACAACAACAGGCAGCCGCGGTAGCCGCGCAGCAGGCAGCTCAACAACAAGCCGCGCAGCAACAGGCAGCGCAGCAGCAGGCCGCGCAAGCCGCCCAACAGCAAGCAACCGCGCAACAACAGGCCGCCGACATGGCGGCACAACAAGCCGCGTACCAAGCCCAACAGGCCGCCTACGAAGCCCAGCAGAAAGCGGCGGCACAACAAGCCGCTGCGCAAGGCGCACAGGCAAGCCCGTATGCGCCTCCAGCAGCAGTGGCGGCAGCCGCAGAGCCGTACGCATCACCTGGTTATGCCGCCGCACCCGATCCGTACGCCCCCTATAACCCCTCCGGCAGCGACCCGTCCGTTGTGCCAGGGGGGTCGAATTCGGGAGCGAGCGCCGGAACAGGATCGGCCAGCCCGTTGAGTTTGGCTGGACTCATCATCGGCGCCTTGGGGATCGTCGCCTTTGTCGTTCTGGTGTTCCAGTACAAGTCCGCGCTGAACTCCATCACCGACGCATTCGCCAACGGCACGACGATTACCGAACCGTTCCTGACCAAGAGCGCCGTCTACTACGGACTCACTGCTATCACTGCCCTTGGTCTGATTCTTGCCGTCCTCGGCGAGAAGGCATCGCATGCCGCAGGGCGCACCATCGTGATGGCGTCGATCGCGATCTCTGCTGTTGGGTTCGGCATGTGGGGAGCCTGGGCCATTTCCCGCGCCGTTCTCGGTTAGCCAACCGCTCGTCAACGTCGACGACCCGCGCTAGACCATGCTCCGCACCATGATTCTCACTCGATCGGGCCGAAACAGATCGCGCGCGTATTCGACCGGCGTCCCCGACGCCGAACGCGCCGTGCGATCGATCAACATCAAAGCGGCCCCCGACTCAACCTTCAACAATTCGGCTTCATCGGGACCGGCAATTACTGGGTCGAGGTACTCGACAGCGACATCAGGCGCCTGCCCATAGTGCTTTGCTAGCAGGGCATACAGGCTTCCCGTGAGTCGCTGACCGAGGAGATCCGGAAAGAGTTTGGCCGGAAAGAACGACCGCTCCAGTGCGTACGGGCTACGCCTGACGGATCGCACGCGCACTACTTCATGAACCTTCGCGCCCTTGGGGAGTTCCAGGGCGGTGCGCACGGACAGTTCGGCCGAGATGGTCTGGCCGCTCACGAGCCGCGCGGTTGCGCGGAGGTCGGCCTTGCGCATCTGATCGGTAAACCCCGCGAGCCCCGTTAGATCAACGTCAGTGCGGATCTGATTCACGACTGCACCGCCGCCACGTCCGGCCGTACGCGCAAGTAGGCCGCGCTGCTCAACACCACTGAGCGCTTGCCGAAGCGTCATTCGGCTGACGCCCAGAACCTCCGCGAACTCGCGCTCAGCCGGTAGGCGATCACCGACTTTGAGTTCTCCTCGTTGGATCCTCCCGACGAGCCACAACTCGATCTGACCGTGAGCGGGGATAGCGGTGTTTCGATTGAGGGCAAAGGGCTTCACGGTTCGGTCAGCCCCCGGATTTCGCCCCCCACTACAACGACGCGGGTGCTCACGATGTGCGTTGAGGACCGGACACCGAGTGGCATCCGGTCCTCAACAACATCAATCACATGGGTACGAGGTTGCTAGCCCTTTGGAGGATGGTCGCCATGGGACCCGGGGTGGCCATGTTCTATCGCGATTTCATCGGCACCAGTGACACCGGCCGGGAGATCGATCGTGTTCTTCGGGCCGGTGAACCACTTCTTTGCTGAGAGGTGCCAACCAATCCAAAGCGCCAGGAAGATTGCACCCATCACAAGTGGCGCATAGTTGACGAACTTCCAGTCGAAGGCTTCGTTGCCAGGCCAACCCGAGGGATAGAGCGGCATGATGAAGTAGACCGATGTGATGATGATTTCGGCTACCGCAACAGGGGCCATCCACTTCCACTTGTTGCCAAGATTCCACGAGCCTTGGACGAAGGAACTGCCGGCCCGCCAGCGAAGGAAGATCGGGATCGCGAACGCAAGGTAGAGCCCCAGAACGCCAATTGAGACGATTGCGAAGAAGGCCGTGACGGTGTAGATCGGCGCCTCTTCGGTGCCGATATTCACCTTCCACAGGGCCGGCAAGGTGATCACAAACGCGCCGGCAGCAGCCAGGCCGGCAGCGTTTGCCGGTGACTTGTTCTTGCTGAGTTTCGCCCAATAGCGAGCACCTGGAATAGCACCGTCGCGACTGAATGCGTAAATCATCCGAGAGCACGACGTGAGGCAAGCGACCGTGCAGAAAAGTTGACCGACGGTCGCAATCAGAAGCACGGTGGCGGACAGCCTTGGTGAAAGTGCTTGGTCGAAGATGACCTGCACCCCACCTCCACCCGCCGTCACGCCGTCTCTGTCCTGAACTGCGAAAAGGAAAGACAAGAGAAGGACGTATCCGAAGATCGCCGAGTAGAAGATTGAGCGCCACATCCCCTTGGCCGCCGTGTCTGCGGCGGAATGAGTTTCTTCCGAAAGGTGAGCTGAGGCGTCATAACCGGTGATCGTGTATTGCGTCATGACGAAGCCCAAGGGCAGCACATAGAACCAAAAACCCGGGCCCGAAGTTGCGCCGCTGTTGAGGCCGCCTGTGCTGTTCACCGTTCCGGTGAATACGTCGGAGATGCTGGAGTGATTGTCGGGTACGAAGATAAGAATTCCGACGACGATCGCGGCGCCCGCGACGTGCCACCACACGGAGATGTTGTTCAGTACTGCGAGCAAGTGGCTCTGGAAAATGTTGAGTATCAAGGCAATCGCAAGAATCACCAGGAACATCACGAACACTCGGTTAAGCGAATACCCCTCCGCCCACGAGTCGCTGTAGCGCGAGAGGCTGTAGTCGAGGAAAGTGGCGGCCGCATATGCGACAGACGCCACGATAGCGACAAGTCCGACGAGGTTCAGCCACCCCGTGTAGTAGCCAGCCTTGGCTCCACCCAGCTTTGACGCCCACCAATAGATTCCCCCTGACGTGGGGTACGCCGATACAAGTTCTGACATGCAGAAGCCGACGATCAGGATGAGAGCGGCAATGATCGGCCACCCAATCGAGATTGCGATGGCTCCGCCGTTGTTCCAGGCGATGTAGAACGAGGTGAAACAGCCCGCCAGGATCGAGATGATCGAGAACGAAATGGCGAAGTTCGAGAATCCTGACCAACTTCGATTGAGTTCTTGCTTATAACCCAACTCGGCGAGACGGCGTTCGTCCGCGTTCAGTTTTGATAGATCGGCTGACACAGTTCCTCCTCCTAAGCGCCCCTGATGCGGCGTACGAGCCCTGCGCTAGGGCCGTTCTAGCGAACTTTGTGCGTTCGTGCGGCGTATTTCGGTATCTCGACACGATGAATCTGGGAAAGTTGGACTACTGGCGGGTCAATCGGGCAGGGCCACCTCCTCCAGGAGGCGAGCGAACCCGTGATCGGAGAACGTTTCGACGGCGCGCTCGTAACGTTCCATCCCCCACGACCAAAAGTCGAAATCGATGTCGCTCACGCTCGCTTGGATCGAGCCCCACAACGTCCAGCCGTACTGGCCCATCAACGCCCAGAGCCGGGCGCGCGCGATCCGGCTTACGCGGCGGCCGTCGTAGTACGTCGTGACAAGTTCGTCAAGCAAATCGTCGCTGAGTACTGATTCACTCCAGATGTTGCCCAGCTCAAAGCACGGGTCGTTGTTGCCCGAGTACTCGTAGTCGATGAGCCAGACGCGCTTGCCATCGTCGATGAAGTTGGCTGCCAACAAGTCGTTGTTGCACGGGACGGTCGGCTCCTCTCGAACCGCCATGGCCGCGCGCATGTGTTCGACTTGTGTCATGAACCGTTCGTAGCCGCGTGGGATCCGATATCCCCGCTCGTGCGCGGCATTCAGATATCGGCGTTGAATGTCAAACATGTTGAAGTCATTGACAAAGCGTGGACCCTGATGCAGTTGGCGCACCGCGTGCGAAGCGCGCCGCAAAGTCGCCAGGTCCGCCAGGTCTTCTTCGGCGTACGTCCGACCAACGAGAAACTCAACGACAAGAACCCCTTCGCCGGGGAGATATCCCACCACCGGCGCACCCACTCCGGATTCGGCTGCGGCGAGCGAGTTGCGATATTCGTTGTCGCGATCGATGCCCAAGATCGAACTTCGGTTATCCGAGATCCGCACGACATAACGGCCGGTAGGAGTGCCAACGCAGAGATTTCGGTTCGTGAGGCCGCCCGGCAGCGCATCGACGGTCAGCGCCTCGGCTAGCACGGGGATCCGAGCGCCCAGAGCCGCGCGCAGGATCGCCGGATCGCCCAAATCAAGGGAGGAAATGACCGGTGCCGAGCCTTCGGGCATTAACGCCTCCTCGGCGCCGGAGCGTAGACCTGTGACGGCTTTCGGTCTAGACCAATCCAGCGATTCGGTTTGCCCTCCGAATAGCGCGCGACACGGCAGGATGTGACGGCAAGCAGCGAATCACCGGTGAAGGAGGAGTTATGGCGAAGACGGCACCTTTGAGCATTGAGGAGCTGCGCGAACTCATCGCGAGCGGCGATATCGACACCGTGCTCGTCGCGTTCACCGACATGCAGGGCCGGCTTCAGGGCAAGCGACTGCACTCCCGCTTCTTCCTCGAAGAGGTGCTCCACCACGGCACTGAGGGGTGCAACTACCTATTAGCCATCGACATGGAAATGAATACCGTCGACGGCTACTCGATGTCATCCTGGGATCTGGGTTACGGCGACATGGTTTTCAAGCCTGATCTTGACACGCTGCGTCGCTTGCCGTGGGCACCCGGCACGGCGATGTTGGTCGCCGATCTCGAGTGGGAAGACGGTCGCGAAGTCGTCGCGTCCCCTCGACAGATTTTGAAACGGCAGACCAATCGACTAGCCGAGCGCGGCTGGGAAGCCATGGTGGGAACCGAACTTGAATTCATCGTCTTCCGTGATACCTACGAAAGCGCCTGGGACGCGACATACCGTGAACTCACCCCCGCCAACCAGTACAACATCGACTACTCGGTGCTTGGAACTGCGCGAGTAGAGCCGCTGCTTCGCCGCATTCGCAACGAAATGACCGATGCAGGGCTCTACGTCGAGTCGGCCAAAGGCGAATGCAACCTCGGCCAGCATGAGATCGCGTTCAGGTACGCCGAGGCGGTCCAAACATGCGACAACCATGCTGTCTACAAGAGTGGCGCCAAGGAAATTGCGGCCCAAGAGGGTATGGCGTTGACCTTCATGGCGAAGTTCAACCAGCGCGAAGGCAACTCGTGCCACGTCCACATCTCGCTGCGCGGAATCGATGGTTCGATGATCATGGCGGACCACGATGCGGCTGACGGGATGTCAGCTCTCGGTCGTTCATTCATCGCCGGTCAAGTTGCCCATATGCGCGAACTCACTTTGTTCTCCGCGCCAAACATCAACTCCTATAAACGCTACGTCCCAGGCTCGTTTGCTCCCACTTCGGTTGCATGGGGTCGAGACAACCGCACGTGCTCCTTGCGTCTCGTGGGTCACGGACCCTCACTGCGAGTCGAGAACCGCGTACCGGGTGGCGATGTCAACCCCTACCTCGTCGTTGCCGCGCTGATCGCCGCCGGACTCGATGGAATCGATCGCGGCCTGGAACTCGGAGAACCCTTCGCTGGCAATGCCTACGAGGCGGACGCACCGCAGGTGCCTCACACGATGGCGATGGCAGCACAGTTGTGGGAATCGTCGGATTTCGCTCGTTCAGTCTTCGGCGATGAAGTCGTTGAGCACTACGCGAACTACGCTCGAGTTGAACTATCGGCGTATGACAGCGCCGTGACCGACTGGGAACTCGTACGCAACTTCGAACGAAGTTAGGGACATCTCAAGCATGACTACGACGTACGACGTCATCAGCCCAGTAACGATCCAAGTGGTTGCGACCGTTGCCGAACTCGACTTGATCGAAACTGACCTCGCAATCGAGCGTTCGCGCTTGGCCTTTGAGTCGTGGCGTGCGGTGAGCCCAGGTGATCGGGCGCGGCTGCTGAGGCGCTTTGCTGAAGTTGTCGACGCCCATGGCGAGGAGTTGGCGCAACTCGAAGTACGCAATACCGGTCACACAATCTCCAACGCGCGTTGGGAGGCGGGCAATGTCCGCGATGTGCTGGCCTACTACTCCGCTTCGCCGGAAAGGCTGTTCGGTCGACAGATCCCAGTCCCTGGCGGCGTGAACATCACATTCAAGGAGCCACTTGGTGTGGTCGGCGTCATCGTCCCGTGGAACTTCCCCATGCCGATTGCCGGTTGGGGATTCGCTCCCGCGTTAGCGGCCGGAAACACCGTCGTCCTCAAACCCGCTGAGATCACGCCGCTCACTGCTATCCGGCTCGCCGAACTGGCACGTGACGCCGGGCTCCCCGACGATGTGTTCCAGGTGTTGCCCGGCAAGGGTTCCGTGGTGGGTGAGCGGTTTGTAACCAACCCAACCGTGCGCAAAGTGGTATTTACCGGGTCGACACAGATCGGCAAACGAGTAATGGCGGGATGCGCCGACCAGGTCAAACGGGTCACGCTTGAACTAGGCGGCAAGAGCGCGAACGTTATTTTTGCTGACGCCGATCTCGCAAAAGCTGCCGCGAGCGCGCCCGGCGGAGCTTTCGACAATGCCGGGCAAGACTGTTGCGCGCGTTCGCGAATTCTGGTGCAGCGCAGCGTCTTCGACGAGTTCATGGCGTTGCTGGAACCGGCCGTCCTCGCCGTACGCTGCGAAGATCCTGCGCTCGAAACTGCAGACATGGGTCCTCTCGTGTCAGCCGCTCAACTCGCCACGATTTCTTCCTACGTGGACGCCGAATCCTCGATTGCGATCCAAGGATCCGCGCCAGAAGGTCCCGGCTACTGGTTCCCGGCCACTGTGCTCGCCCCAGTGTCAGAAACGGATCGAGCCTGGCGCGAAGAGATCTTTGGCCCCGTCGTGGCCGTGATGGCGTTCGACGACGAGGCCGATGCGGTCCGACTGGCAAACGACTCCGACTACGGATTGTCCGGGTCCATCTGGACGCGCGATGTCGGTCGCGCAATGCGCGTTGCTCGCTCAATCGAAAGTGGCAACCTGTCGGTCAATTCGCATTCGTCCGTCCGCTACTGGACACCGTTTGGCGGCTACAAACAATCCGGCCTGGGTCGCGAGCTCGGCCCGGATGCCGTTGATGCCTTCACCGAGACCAAGAACGTCTTCTTTGATACTGACGACTGACTCTCCGACCCGCTGACCGACACTCATCCCCACGGAGGATTTCGTGAATCGCTTGCAGGATCGCGTTGCTGTCATCACCGGTGGGGCAGGCGGAATCGGCCTTGCAACCGGGCTGCGTTTTGCGTCTGAAGGTGCTCGAGTTGTGATCGCCGACATGGTGGAGGAGGCGGGAGCCGCGGCAGCAGAAGCGGTCGGGGGTATCTACGTCAGGACCGACGTGACCAATGCCGATGACGTCGCCGCGATGTTCAAAACAGCGTTCGACACGTACGGCTCGGTTGACATCGCATTCAACAACGCAGGTATTTCCCCGCCAGACGACGATTCAATCCTCGACACCGGCATCGAAGCGTGGGATCGCGTACAACGGGTGAACCTCACGTCAGTCTATTTGTGTTGCAAGGAGGTAATTCCCTACATGCAGCGTCAGGGCAAGGGCTCGATCATCAATACCGCATCTTTTGTCGCCACCATGGGCGCGGCGACTTCGCAAATCTCCTACACCGCGTCTAAGGGCGGCGTACTCGCCATGTCTCGCGAACTCGGTGTTCAGTTCGCCCGCGAAGGCATCCGCGTGAATGCGCTGAGTCCTGGCCCCATCAATACTCCGCTGCTTCAAGAACTTTTCGCCAAAGACCCCGAGCGGGCAGCGCGACGAATGGTTCACATCCCCTTTGGACGATTCGGTGAGCCGTCCGAAATCGCTGCGGCAGTGGCATTCTTGGCCTCAGATGATTCCTCATTCATCACGGCATCCAACTTCTTGGTCGACGGCGGAATCTCGGGGGCGTACGTCACACCGCTCTAACTGCAACAGTGGACCGCACGAGAGGATCACGATGTACCGGCCCGTCATCGGCATCACGGCATACGTCGAACAAGCGCGCTGGGGTGTGTGGGACACGATGGCGACGCTGATCCCCCATGCGTACGTGCACGCTGTCACCGTCAGCGGCGGTCGGGCCGTCGTTATCCCGCCCGAGTCCGTCGCGCCGGACCTGGTCGAACTTCTCGACGGCCTCGTTCTCGCTGGCGGGCCCGACGTGACGCCGGACAATTACGGACAGACTCCGCACACCGAGACAACCGTCGTACGTCCCGAACGCGACGCCGCGGAATTGGGCGTACTGCATGCGGCCCTTGCTGCCGATCTGCCGGTGTTAGGTGTGTGCCGCGGATTGCAGTTGATGGCGGTCGATGCTGGGGGTCACTTGCACCAGCACGTTCCGGATCTCGTCGGCCACGTTGCCCACCGGCCAGCCCCCGGAGAATACGGCGTACACAACGCCCGGTTCACCCCGGGAAGCCGGATTGCCGCCGTACTCGGCGAAGAACTTGTAGTGAACTCCTATCACCACCAATCGGTGGCGGACGCGGGCAGTCTCGTCGTCACTGGATGGGCTGACGATGACACCATCGAGGTCGCCGAGATGAACGGTCGGCGCTTTGTCCTCGGCGTCCAGTGGCACCCGGAAGCCACCGACGACCACCGCCTTTTCGCCGCGTTGGTCGACGCCGCGAGAGAATCCCGCCCCTGAACACTCACCCCTGATCGCCGAGTCGTCAGTTCTTGGTCAGTTAGAGGCCCTCCAGTGACCAAAAAGTGACGACTCGGCGGAGGGGGTGGCGGCTTAGGATCGAACCGTGACCGAAACAGGCGTACGGGCTGCAGCGTTCTTTGATTTAGACAAGACGATCTTGGCCAAATCCAGCAGCCTGCTGTTTGCCCGGCCCTTCTACAAAGGCGGACTCATCGGTCGAGCCGACGTGCTGAAGAGCGGCTACGCGCAGTTCCTCTACCTCGCCAGTGGCGCTGACCACGACCAGATGGAACAAATGCGCTCGTACCTCTCAGCGCTATGTCGCGGTTGGGAAGTCGACAAGGTCAGCGCCATCGTTGCCGAAACGCTTGACGAACTTGTCGAACCGATCATCTATTCCGAGGCGCTCGCGCTCATCGACGAACATCACGCTGCCGGACGCGATGTGATCATCATTTCGTCGTCTGGCACCGAAATGGTCGAGTTGATCGGAGCGCGGCTCGGCGCCGAGATCGCGATTGGTACCCAGATGGAAATCGTCGATGGTCGCTATAGCGGCGAGATTCTGTTCTACGCGTACGGCGAGGGAAAGGCCGATGCCATGCGCGCCCTTGCGAGCGAGCACGGGTACGACCTATCCGCCTCGTACGCCTATTCCGACTCCGCCACCGACGCACCAATGCTTGAGCTGGTCGGACATCCGGTCGCTGTCAATCCCGACCTCGAACTCCGTGGGCTCGCCGAGGTGCGCAACTGGCCGGTGCTTGATTTCGAAAAGCCGGTCGCCATGCGATCGCGGCTCAGCGCACAGGAGACCAAGCGAGCCGCCGGCGCTGCTGGCGTCGCCCTTGGTGCTGCGGCCCTCGGTGTCGCCTGGTACGCCGCGCGTCGACGCCCGCGATAAGCGCAACGTCACACAACGAGCGCAATTGGATTAGTTCGGGGCAATAATCGTGACGTGAACCCCGGTGATCCGCGAAGCGAACGCCTCAATGCAAGTGAGATCGAGGTCGTGCTCTCAGGTCACGGCGAGGCGTACCTGTCGTTTGATGAACTGTCCCACGAAACTCTCGCCCACGACGAGCGGCCCTCACTGACTCAGCGGGCCAGGCTATGGATTTCCACTCATCGTGGGCAATCAGCAGTCATTGCATTCGTCATCGCGCTCGCGGGCGTGGCCAGCTTGGTCGCAATCGCTGGCCCCAAAACGGCACCGCCAGCACCAATCACGATCGCAGTGGAATCGACGGGCACGGTGAACAACGGCGCAACCATCGAGTTCCGCACCATCAGCGTCGAAATCAATCTTCACGACTCCAGCGTGGGCGGTCCCGGGTACACGTTGTTCACGGTTTCGGGACCGCACATCACTCGAGGCCGATCCACGATCGCGTACGTCGGCCCTGGGCAAACTGTGGGAGGCATCCTCTACGCCGACGTAGATTGCAGCGGCACGCCCAGTGAGACGGACAAGTACGAAATCGCGTTGACGGTGGGGCGGCTCAGCGACTCGGCCAACCAATCCGCTGATCGAGTGGCGATCGGATTGGGTCCCGTTGAGGGAACCTGGAGATCACTTGTCAAGAAGGCGTGCGAAGAGAAGTCCGTCATTATCGGCTAGCCGCAGCCGGCTCCTCGTTTCGCGACACGCCGCAGCGTTCACGGCGCCGTACGGCGTGTTGGCCGTTGGCAGAAACTCACGCCGTTTTGGGGTTCCGCCGCGGTGGCAATTGGCGGTAGGAACGGACTGCTGGCGACGGCACCGCCACTCACGCGCGAGCGTGTGCGGACGGACCTGATACCGAGTGCATCGAACGGGTACCCACGCGGCGACCTGCCCATGTACGGGCGTCCGAGGCGTGACGCAAGTCGCGCCCGGCGGATGAGTAGCACGCTTGATCGCCCGACTATTCGGTGCGCATCGCGACGGCGCCCCACGCGCGCGAGGGGCGCCGTTCGCGTGCCGATGAAAGCGCCCAGCGTTCAATAGAGACTGACGACCGTACCTTTCACGCAGAACGGAGGCGGGAGTGAGATTGGCGCGCGGCGATAGCGACCGCATCGGCATGAAAGATCAACCACGTAGCGAGCCCTTCGGGTTCTCCGTTGGCGAATCCGCGCAACGCGGCGACGTACTTGGGTCGACCGAGCGCCACAATCCCCGCTTCGACAGGAACCAAGAAATCAGGATCGAGAATCCGCGTGGCTAATGTCAATCGACCTGACGCGCGGGCCACAAGGCCTGAGCCCCACGCGAATGGGCGAAGGACGGCCAATTCAGCGTGAACAACTGCGGCCACCACCAGAGCAGGCGCCTCAGTCGGACGGGTTATCAGATCCACAAGTAGTTCCATCCTGGAAGCGACCTCAGCTACATCGGGAGGCGCACCCAACCGCAGAGGATCGTCGGGCGATGGGGAGGGTCGCGACGGCGAGCGCGCTGGCAAGGCGGAAGGTCCCGACAGCGAGCGCGGGCGGCCCAACACCTCGGGGTCAACAAAACCCACCGCAGCGACCGCGTGCAATCGTGCGAGCGCTTGAAGCGGCGAGATTCGCCATATATCCACCAAGGCCGGCAATTCTCGCTGGACGCGAAGGGCGGCATCCGCAACTCGACCTATGGGTGACGAGTCCAACGCTGAACCGTCACGAAAACCCTCGTACGAGATTTCGGCGCCTTCGAGGGCGGCCGCGGAATGAGCCGCAGCGAAGACAACTTCGCCAGCAAGTTCCGCGCCACGGGAGATCAGAGCGCGATCAAACAGAAGTTTGTCGACCTCGCCACGCGCTGCCTCACACACCGAGCCGACTTCGGGCAAGGTGGCAAGTCTGGCCAGCACGTCCGCCGTCACAGATCAGGAACCTAAGCCCCTCGATTCCGCAAACGCACGGCGGTGCCAGTTGCTCGGATCGAGTTCGGCTGGTGAGGTAGCCCCGTGACCAACGACGCCCTTGAGAACCTGCTGCGCGAAGATCGATCCTTCCCACCGACGCCGGAGTTCGCCGCCAACGCGAACGTCACGGCCGAGGCGTACGACGAAGCCCGCGCGGATCGGGAATCCTTTTGGGCGACCCAAGCGCGGCGACTGGACTGGTCTCACGACTGGACCTCAGTACTCGATTGGTCAAAGGCGCCATTCGCGCGTTGGTTTGTTGACGGTCGACTAAACGTCACAGTCAACTGCGTTGATCGACACGTCGACGCGGGCAACGGGGATCGAGTGGCAATCCACTTCGAAGGCGAGCCGGGTGACACGCGCACGATTACCTATGCCGAGTTGCAGTCCGACGTCTGTCGAGCCGCAAACGCGCTCATTGAACTAGGTGTGCGCGCTGGTGACCGCGTCGCCATCTACCTTCCGATGATCCCCGAGGCCGCGATCTCAATGCTCGCCTGCGCCCGAATCGGCGCCGCGCATTCCGTCGTCTTCGGTGGCTTTTCCGCTGAAGCACTTCGTTCCCGAATTGACGACGCACAAGCGACCTTGGTCATTACCTCCGACGGGGGGAACCGCCGCGGCTCGCCTGCTGCGTTGAAACCCGCGGTCGACGAGGCGGTCGCAGCGACCCCACAGGTCCGCAACGTCTTGGTGGTACGCCGTACCGGCCAAGAGGTTGAGTGGACTGAGGGACGCGACGTCTGGTGGCATGACGTCATGTCGCGGCAGCCTGATACCCACACGGCAGAGTCCTTCGACAGCGAGCATCCGCTGTTCATCCTCTACACCAGCGGCACGACGGGGAAGCCCAAGGGAATCCTGCACACAAGTGGCGGCTACCTCACCCAGACCGCCTACACACACCACGCAGTGTTCGATCTGAAGCCCGAGAGCGACGTCTATTGGTGCACCGCCGATGTCGGTTGGGTGACTGGTCACTCGTACATCGTCTACGGACCACTCGCGAACGGCGCGACGCAAGTGATGTACGAAGGCACACCCGACACTCCACATCGAGGGCGGTTCTGGGAGCTCATCGAGAAGTATGGCGTCACGATTCTCTACACCGCGCCGACCGCAATTCGAACGTTCATGAAGTGGGGCGAAGACATCCCCGCGCAGCACGACTTGTCATCACTTCGCCTGCTCGGAAGCGTTGGCGAACCCATTAATCCCGAGGCATGGATGTGGTACCACCGCGTCATCGGTCACGACCGATGCCCAATCGTGGACACCTGGTGGCAAACCGAGACTGGCGCGATCATGATCAGCCCACTTCCCGGCGTGACCACGACAAAACCCGGCTCCGCCATGACTCCATTACCCGGCATCGGTGCCGCCGTCGTTGATGAGCGCGGCACCGAAGTACCGCACGGCGGAGGCGGCTTCCTCGTACTTACCGAACCATGGCCGGCCATGTTGCGCGGCATTTGGGGCGACGATGAGCGGTACGCCTCGACCTACTGGCACCGCTGGCCACGTGTCTACTTTGCCGGCGATGGCGCGAAGTACGACGAGGACGGCGCGATTTGGTTGTTGGGACGCGTCGACGACGTCATGAATATCTCCGGGCATCGAATATCGACAACCGAGGTTGAGTCAGCGTTGGTCTCCCATCCGAGCGTCGCTGAGGCCGCGGTCGTCGGGGCATCGGATCCCACAACGGGTCAAGGCATCGTCGCGTTTGTGATCCTGCGCGGCGATGTTGAAAGCGGCCCCGGAGTCGTGACCGCGTTGCGCAATCATGTGGCCCACGAGATCGGCTCGATCGCGAAGCCACGTCAAATTCTGATTGTGGCCGAATTGCCAAAGACGCGTTCCGGAAAAATCATCCGTCGACTTCTGCGCGATGTGGCTGAACATCGAAGCTTGGGTGACGTCACAACGCTAGCCGACCCCACGATCATGGCTCTCATCTCCACTGGTCTTGACAGCACCATCGCCGACGACTCGTGACCCCGACGCACGTTGTTTTTGAACGGCTTTCTCGTCCTGAACGACGTCACGTCATTTCGGCCCTCCGCGATGAAACGGTCGGAGGAGTTCTTCTTCTAGTTGCCGCCGCGCTGGCATTGATCGTCGCGAATTCGGCGCTGTACGACACCTACTTGCGGATCTCTAGCACCGAACTCGGTCCGGATGCCTTGCATCTACATCTGCCGGTCTCCGTCTGGGCTGCCGACGGTCTGCTCGCTGTCTTCTTTTTCGTCGCCGGACTTGAACTCAAACACGAACTAGTGCTGGGAACACTGTCGAAACCGGCTAAGGCTGCGGTGCCGATCGTGGCCGCGCTCGGGGGTATGGCGGTCCCCGCGGCTTTGTACGCATTGATCAATGCCGTGAATCAGCGAGGTGCCCCCGAAGGGTGGGGCATTCCGATGGCCACCGACATCGCCTTCGCATTGGCCGTTCTCGCCGTCGTCGGGAAGCGACTCCCAGTAGCACTGCGGGCGTTTCTCCTCACCCTTGCCGTTGTCGATGATCTCGGCGCCATCGCAGTCATCGCGATCTTCTACACCGATTCGCTGTCCTTTGGATACCTCGCTGTTGGTGTTGTCGGTCTACTCACGTACGCGATCCTCCAACGACGCCGCGTCCGTAGCCCATGGATCTACGTACCACTCGCGGCAATTGTCTGGTGGGCCGTGCACTCCAGCGGCATCCATGCCACGGTGGCCGGCGTCGCGTTCGGATTGCTCACGCGGGCCAAACCGGATCACGGCGAGGACCAACCGCCGACTGATCGCCTGGATCACTACATCCGCCCGTGGTCGGCCGGCGTTTGCGTCCCGATCTTCGCGTTCTTCGCCGCGGGCGTACACATCGGCGACGCATCGCTGGTGTCGGTACTCACCACTCCGGAAGCGATCGGCATTCTTATCGGCCTCGTCATCGGAAAACCGGTTGGCGTATTCGTCGGCGCCTGGCTCACCGCTCGATTCACTCACGCGGAACTCGATCCCACCTTGCAGTGGCGAGACATCTTCACCGTCGGGGTGTTGTCGGGCATGGGTTTCACTGTCGCGTTGTTTGTCTCCGGGCTCGCCTTCGGGGACAAGCCGGATCTCCTGGCTTCGGCCAAGCTCGCCGTCCTCGCGGCGTCGGTGATCGCCGCCGCGCTGTCCGCCGTCAGCATCAGAAGCCGCAATCGCTACTACGCGGAACTCGAAGCATCCGAACAGTTGGATTCCGACGAGCGAGACTGACCAAACTCCTCTCGGCCGGACCGGGTAGAAGGACTACCCACATCCCCGGGATCTTGGGCGCAGGAGACGACTAGCCTGTCCACAACGCTGACGAGACGACGCTCCACACGGAGGGCACACATGAGTACGCCGAACAAAGGCGCGAACCCGAGCCGACCGGACAAGAGCCTCGGCGAACTTTTCGCCGCGCTCCAAACCGACGTCAAAACACTCGTCACCGACCAGATCAGCCTCGCAAAAGCGGAACTGCGTGAGTCTGCGCGCAACGCTGGAGCTGCCGCTGCCCTCGTGGGAGCCGCCCTCTTCTTAGGCGTTCTCGCCCTGATCTTTTTGTTTGTCACACTCGCGTACGTGCTGGTCCAGCTCGGCCTCCCCGTCTGGGCCGGATTTGGGATCGTGACGCTGCTACTCCTTCTCGTGGCCGCGGTGCTCGGCCTTATCGCGCGCTCGCGCGGCAGCAAGGTGAAGTCTCCTGAACGGACTGCGCGCGCAATGTCGGCGCTTTCCACCATCCGCCCCACCCACGACTCCGATCCCGCTTCCACCGCGACAGGAGACGACGTCGCATCTGCCGAGCTCAGGGCGTGACAAGCAAACCGTGACACTTCCCGATCCCGCTGAGGTCGTACGCCTCCACGGACCGTGGACTCATCGCGACGTACACGCCAACGGTGCGCGCTTCCATGTCGCCGAGATGGGCGCGGGTCCGCTCGTGTTGTTCTTGCATGGCTTTCCGATGTTTTGGTGGACCTGGCGACACCAACTCGAGGCGCTCGCAGCCGCGGGGTACCGGGCGGTCGCCGTCGACCTACGCGGATACGCCGGAAGCGATCACACCCCCCACGGCTACGACCCCGTGACCGCGGCAAGTGACATGGCCGCGGTGATTCGATCGCTGGGGGAACCCGATGCAGTCGTCGTCGGTCACGGTTGGGGCGGGCTCATTGCCTGGTCGATGGGTGTCCTCGAACCCCACGTGGTCCGCGGCCTCGTGCCGGTCTCCATGCCGCACCCGCGTCGACTCCGCAAAGCGATCTTGACCAACCCACGTCAACTGCGCCGAGCGCTGTATGCCTTGAATTTCCAGCCGCCGTTTGCTCCAGAACGTTCGCTGGAGCGCCATGACGCCGCCCGGATCGAGAGGATCTTGCGCAAGCGATCTGCTCTTGGCGCGACGTGGCTTGATTCCGAAACCACGGAGAATTTTCGCTCGGCGATGACCATCCCGCACTCTGCTCACTGCGCGATCGAGTATCACCGTTGGGCGATTCGATCGATTCCGCGCCCCGATGGCATCCGGTTCCAACGCGCCATGCGTTCGGCGATTGCCGTACCTGTCTTGCATGTCCATGGCGAAAATGATCCGTCGATTCTTGCCGCGTCCAGCAGAGGATCGAGCGAATTCGTGACCGGTCCTTACACGCACCACATCGCCCCCGGAGTCGGCCACTACCCACACGAAGAGGCACCCGGGGCGTTCTCGCTGCTCCTCCTCGGGTGGCTCGATGCGATGTCGACCGCGTCCGAGGATGTCCACTGAGTACGCCGCCACGTCCGCGTGATCGGCTGGGTCGTCCATTGCCGCACGACGCAGACCCTGCCAACGTGGCACCCGTCGTTCCTGAGCTCCCGATGATCGGGGCGGCCGAGACGATCGACTTGGCCGAGAGCTATCTACGCGACGGTTTGCCGTTTCACGCACATGAAGTCTTCGAGGCCCGCTGGCGTTGCTGCCCCGTCGACGAACGTCCACTCTGGCGCGCGCTGGCACAACTTGCAGCGGGGCTCACCCATCATGCGCGCGGGAACAACATCGGGGCGGACGCCTTGCTACGGCGTGCAATCGAGGGACTCGAGGCGTACGCCGACTCGCAAGCCGGTGACTCCCAAGACGCCGCTCCCGTCACCGATGCGCGCGGGAGCGTTCTCGACTTTGACGAACTCGTCACACGAATTCGGGTCGCCCTCGCCGACGACGACATCGACGCGCTCACGCACGACCTCATCGCCTTGCCACGAGCCCTCGGCCGATGATTTCCATCACTCGACCAGTTCGAATCGGCCAGGCGTCTCGCGTGCACTGCGCCTCGCGATTAGCTAGCTCCAAGCGCCGTCGGGCAGCGTCAACGTCCGCTCGTTATCCCACGGCTTCTCCCAACCCGCGAGCGCGATCACTCGGGCAAGCAGTCCACCGGTGAATCCCCAGACAATCAAGTCTTCGACTTCAAAGGCCGGCCCGACGTAACCCGACGGATGCCGCACGCTGCCGCGGTTGTTCGGATCAGTCAGGGCGTCGATCGCTACCCGGTGCACAGAGGCAACTTCGCGGGCGTCGACCGCGCGCACATCCACCGGCGAATGCCACCACCCAAGAACCGGAGTGACCACGAAGCCCGAGGGGGGCAAGAACAACGCGGGTAGTGATCCGAATACGTGCACACCACTTGGGTCGAGACCGGTTTCCTCCCGGGCTTCACGTAGTGCGGCGGCAACGGGTCCGGCGTCGTCAGGGTCCACTGCGCCGCCAGGAAACGCTGGCTGGCCGGCGTGCGATCGCATGTCGTGAGCGCGTTCAATCAACAGGATGTCTGGGCCGCGTGTGGTCTCGCCGAACAACATGAGTACGGCGGATTCGCGGCCTCCCTCTGCGGGTGGGAGAAACCGCGAGAGTTGTTCTGGCGCAACCTCTTGACCCACCCGTCGTACAGGTTCAAGCCAGGATGGAAGATCCCGCGGCTCGACGTCGACGATCACAGCGATACACCGAGGTGCTCGCGGATCAATCCGCGCAACTGTTCCTCAGACGTGATCGGAGCCCTCCATTCGTACGCCACGGAACCGTCCGCGCGCACAAACAGCGTGAGCGGCAATCCCACGATTCGGATGCCAGACTTCAACGCTCCGTCATCGTCACGAACGGAGGGATAGTGCGCGTCGGCGACCGCGAGAAAGTCCAAGGCCGAATCGGGATCGTCTTCGTAGTCGACTCCAAGGAAGCGGACCTTGGCTCCAGCCTTTTCCGACACACTTGCCAGTGCTGGCAACTCCTTGCGGCACGGAGTGCACCAGGAGCCCCAGACATTAACCACGGTCGGAACGCCCGTGAGTCGCTCCAGGTTCACTGCGGGGCCACTGCCCAGACAGGCCAAGGTCAGATCGGGAAGGGCGGGCGCCGCGGCCGGGCTGGTGGACTCGGGACAGGGCGCCAGCTTCGCGGCGGCAACCAAATCGGCGGAGGCAACTTGCGGTGATGAAACTCCCGCAGCGTCATCGGGCGACACTTGTATGCATCCGGCAAGCGCGACCGCGCACGATGCCGCAATCGCCGCACTCAATAACTTCTTCACGACAACTTCTTCACGACGATAAGTCCTCAAAGGTCTTCACCAATCGCGCGGCTTCTACGGGATCGGTGGGCCCTTCGCCGTACGCGGGACACAATCGCGCAATCGGGCATACCCCGCAGGCCGGTCGCCGCGCGCTACACAACCGCCGCCCATGAAAGATCGCTCGATGAGAGAGCAACGTCCATTCCTTGCGCGGAAACAGTTCCATCAGGTCGTACTCAACTTTGACCGGATCCGTCTCGCTCGTCCACCCAAACCTGCGCGACAGCCTGCCCAGGTGCGTGTCCACAGTGAAGCCGGGTACGTCAAAAGCATTGCCAAGAACCACGTTGGCGGTCTTGCGACCGACCCCCGGCAGCGTGACGAGGTCTCTCAACTTGCGCGGAACCTCCCCGCGGTAGCGATCGCAAAGAGCCTGGCCCAGACCGATCAGTGAATTCGCTTTGGCTCGAAAGAATCCGGTCGATTGAATGAGCGCCTCGAGTTCAGCGCGATCGGCACCGGCGTAGGCGGCTGCATCCGGGTACTGGGCAAACAGGGCGGGGGTCACCAGATTGACCCGCTTATCGGTGCACTGAGCGGACAAGATTGTGGCCACCAACAGTTCGAGCGGATTGGTGAAGTCGAGTTCGCAATGGGCATCGGGGTAGAGCGCGGCGAGCTCGCGATTGATACGGCGCGCGCGACGAACCAGGGCGATGCGCGACTCACCCGTGGGCGTCGGCTTTTCACTCGCGATCTCGCGCGACGACGCTCCCACAGACACGACCTGAGAGTACGTCGTTGTGAGGACCGCAGAGACGTCACCCGTTCGGCTCAAGGTTTGACCAAATCGGCCGATAACCCCCAGGGTCATCCAGTTGTTCGATCTGGCCCGTGAGATGAGGAGACGATCACCATGACAGCCACGCTGGCCGACACGGCGACCGACGCCGAAACGGAGGCAGGGATAGCCGACTCCGCTGCCGAGCGCCGCAAGGCTCGAAAAGCTGCTCGCGCCGCCGTACCGCCTCCGGAGCGCGACGCGGCGTACGACCACCTGTCTCTGGATGACCTTCGGTCCATGAAGGCCGAACTACAGGCCGAAGAGACTCGCGTGTCTTATTGGCGCCGAATTGTGCAAGCGCGCCTCGACCTCATCGGGTCGCAGGGCCGCGATGGTGAACCAGTCGCGAAACTTCGCGAGGTCCTCGCCGATGCCGCCGGATCGCACCGTCGAATCGCCCACCTTTCAGTCGATCAGGTTGACGACGTACCCCCCTTGCCCGACCTCAGCGAGTTGTGGGCTCGACAAATCGACCCGTCAAACAAGACCAAATTAGCCAAACTCACCAAAGATCTCACGGCAGCCGAACAAGAACTCTCGGTCCTGCGAAACGAACTCTTCCGGCTCATCGATGGGGTCACCCACGAGCTGATTGCCCGCTACCGGGAGGACCCGGGCCTGGCGTTGGCTATCCTTCCCGGCGACCCCATGCGGCTTCGCCCCTAGCCGCTTCGCGTAGCCGCGGCGGCCTTACCGCTGCGCTCGGAGCCTGGGTGCGAGAGACTGTCGGGCAACCCGAAAGCCTGCGGAAGGACCAAGGTGGACGACACCCTGATGGGGGCACCGCTATTCGCGGCGCTCGACGCCGATGCCGCGGAGGCGCTTCACTCGTCCATGGACGAGGTGACGCTAGAAAGAGGCGACGTGATCTTCGCCGAAGGCGAGCCCGGCGATCGGCTCTACGTCGTCATCGATGGCAAGGTCAAACTTGGTCACGCCTCAGGGGACGGGCGGGAGTCTCTGCTTGCCGTCCTCGGCCCGGGCGAAATGTTTGGCGAACTGTCGCTTTTCGACCCAGGTGCTCGTACGGCGACCGCAACCGCGCTCACCGAGGCGACGGTCGCGGGGTTGGGCCGCCCGGCTCTGAGGCCTTGGCTCACCGGCCGGCCAGAAGTTGCCGAGACTCTGCTCACGGCGCTGGCCCAGCGGCTTCGGCGTACCAACGACGCCATGGCTGATCTCGTGTTCACCGACGTACCTGGTCGGGTGGCCAAGGCGTTGCTCGACCTGGGTGAGAAGTTCGGCGAGTCCTCGCCGGAAGGCCTGGCGGTCACTCATGACTTGACTCAAGAGGAACTCGCACAACTCGTGGGCGCATCTCGGGAAACCGTCAACAAAGCCCTGGCCGATTTTGCCTCGCGTGGGTGGCTCCAACTCGAGTCGCGCTCGGTCGTACTCCTTGACGTCGAACGCCTCCGCCGCCGCGCTGGCTAACCCTCCCCGAACCTTTACCCCGTTGCGCCGTGTCCGGGGTTACGCCCTCTTGTGGGCTTGTTCTGGGACTTGCATCCAGACTCAGCGGAGGGGCTAGGACTCGGCGTTGAGGTACTCGAGTTGGGCGGCCACGCTCAACTCGGCCGCTGGCCACAGTTCTCGAGGGACGTCGGCGTAGACCATCGCAACGATGTCCTTGATCAGCCCATCGCTGATCAGCCCTCCTGTGGTCGGCTCGCCTTCACTCGACCCAAGCTCGCTGGCCGAGACCGGTTTCGCGATCCCTTCGAGGGCGCGACGTACTTGGTCGAGTCGCTCGTAGCGATGCTGCATGTAGTACGCGACGGCGTCAGCCGGTGAAGACACCACCGGCCCGTGACCGGGAAGTACGACGTCAATCGGGGACTCGTCGATGAGGCGCTGCAACGTCCGAAGGGACGACAAGTAGTCGACCAGCCGACCATCGGGGTGGGCGACCATGGTGGTGCCCCGCCCCAAGACCGTGTCACCAGTGAGCAGTGCGGAATCCGCGGCAAGAAGAAACGACATCGAGTCCCCCGAGTGACCTGGGGTAGCCACCGCCGCGATCTGCAATCCGCCGACTTCGATCACATCCCCATCGACGACCCCCTCGGATCCGAGGACGTGGCGCGGATCGCACGCGCGTACGGCTGACCCGGTCGCCGCCGCGAACGCCCGCGCACCTCCGGCGTGATCGGAATGTCCGTGTGTGAGCAAGGTAAGTCCGACAACCGCCTCAACTTCTTCGACCGCGCGCTGCACTGCCGCCAAATGACGCGGATCATCCGGCCCCGGATCAATCACCACCGCGTGTCGCGCACCAGGTTCTAACAAGATCCACGTGTTGGTTCCTTCCAACGTCATCGGACTCGCGTTCGGCGCGAGAATGCAGACCGCGCGTGTGGTGCCCACGCCGCCGATCCACGGCACTGCCGTCATGGGGGCGGTCCCAACCCGCGGACTTCAGACCCGCCGGGTTCGCCGTGATTCGGATCGATCACGCTCCCGTCGTTGGCATCACAGAGCCGCCAGACGATTCCCCCATTGCGGGCGGCGAATGGTCGCGGAATCAGCGGGCGGATCTCGCGTCGAGCCGCAGCGGCGAGCGCCTCGTCTACCCGTACGAATGTGAGGAGATCGCGCAAGGTGGCCGATGTCGGCGGCAACATCGGCATGCGTCCGCTGGCGTGTTCGGCGAGAACGGCACTTGGGGTTGCCCATGCACTCGCGTTGCTCTCATCGGTCAACGATTGAGCTCGCTGACCGGCCGGAAGTTTCGCAGCAAAGAAACGGGTATCAAATCGCCGCGATTCGATTTCCGGTGTGACCCAGTGGGTCCACGGCACAAGGGTCGTGGCATCTAGTTTTACGCCGCACTCTTCGTATGTCTCTCTGATGGCTGCGACGACAAGCGACGAACCAAAAGCACTCGGGTGGGCCACGTCGAGCGATTCTCTTTCGTCAGCCACGTCGACCGCCCCACCCGGGAAGACGTACATCCCAGGCGCAAATGCCATCGTCATCGGGCGTCGCATGAGGAATACCTCGAGTCCCTCATCACCATCACGCAGCAGAACGACAGTCGCCGCGTCACGAGGCGGCGGAACAACCCACGGAGTTCCGATTCCATAGACAAGTGCGTGGGCGCGGGCTCGAAGTGAGTCGGGCAGCTCCAACTCAGGCTCCACAATCAATCCCTGCTCCGGGCCATAGCCCTAGTCGCGCACCTCGACGATGACTTCGACTTCCACCGGAGCATCGAGTGGGAGTACGGCCACTCCAACGGCTGAACGGGCATGCACACCCGCGTCGCCAAAGGCCGTACCGAACAACTCGCTAGCTCCATTGATCACACCGGGCTGGCCGCTAAAATTCGGCGCACTCGCCACGAACCCAACGACCTTCACCACGCGCACAACTCTGTCGAGATCGCCAACGACACTCTTGATCGCCGCGATGGCATTAAGCGCGCACGTTGTCGCAAGTTGCTTGGCCTGCTCGGGGTTGATGTCGATGCCTACTTTGCCCACGCCGGCGAGAGAGCCAGCGACCATCGGCAACTGTCCGCTGGTGTAGACGTAGTCCCCACTACGTACAGCCGGAACGTATGTCGCGACGGGCGGCACTAGGTCGGGAACGGTCAGCCCAATGGCGGCGAGCCGCGCTTCAACAGCACTCACGACTCTCCCTCCTAGGACTTCGGTCGCTTGAAGTACGCCACCATGTTTTCGGGATTCAGTCCCGGTATCACCGCGACCAACTCCCAGCCATCGAGGCCGAAGTTGTCGAGGATCGCCTTGGTGTTGTGAATGAGCAGCGGTGCCGTGAGGTACTCCCACTGCGTCTTCTCTTGAGTCATGTCGCGACCCTAGTGGATCGGATTAGGCTCATCAGGTGCCGGACGACGAGGAGACTCCCGAGACTCGCGATCGTGATTGGGAAGGCGTTCGACTCCACGTCGTAACAGGCAAGGGCGGAACAGGCAAGACCACCGTCGCCTGTGCGCTTGCGCTTGCACTCGCAAAGGGCGGTCATCGGGTCCTCGTGATGGAAGTCGAGGGTCGACAGGGAATCGCGCAACTCTTCGACACGACGGCACTGCCGTACGCCGAACGACAAGTTGCTGTTGCATCGGGGGGCGGAGAGGTCTGGGCGCTCGCCGTTGACCCCGAAGAAGCGCTGTTGGAATACCTCGAGCTGTTCTACAAGATGAGACGGGCCGGCTCGGCACTGCGGCGGATGGGTGCGATCGAGTTTGCCACCACGATCGCGCCAGGAATGCGCGACGTGTTGTTAACTGGCAAGGCGATGGAAGCGACCAAGCGGACACACGACGGGAAACCTGTCTACGACGCGGTCGTCCTGGATGCGCCCCCGACGGGTCGCATCACGAGATTCCTCAACGTCAACACTGAAGTTGCCGGGCTCGCCAAAGTTGGACCGATCAAGTCCCACGCCGACAGCGTCATGTCCATCATCAAATCCCCACGAACCGCTGTTCATTTGGTGTCAATCCTGGAACAGATGCCGGTGCAGGAAACAATCGAAGGCGTTCGCGATCTGCGCGCTGCTGGTATCCCGGTGGGAGCACTCATCATCAACATGGATCGCGGGACGGCGCTGTCACCGACACAGCTAAAAGCCGCCCTCAAGGACTCGCTTCCGCGCGACGCAATAGCCCGAAGTCTGGAAGAAGCTGGCCTGGCCCGCAATGCAAAAATGCTCACCGCCATGGTCGAGGAGTTGGCCGACGTGGGCCATGATCACGCCGTACGCGCCAGCCTCGAAACCGTTGAGCGTCAGGCGCTGGCGCAATTGGATCGACCGACGTACACGCTGCCGCTGCTGCCCGACGGAGCTGACCTCTCCGGCTTGTACGAATTGGCTGACTCGCTGAGCGCGCAGGGGGCAGCGTGACGTCCGCTACACCACTTGACATCGATCAACTCTTGAAAGATCCCGCCATCCACATCGTGGTGTGTTGCGGATCCGGTGGTGTCGGCAAGACGACCACAGCGGCAGCCCTCGGCGTGCGCGCCGCCGAACTCGGCCGCCGGGCAGTTGTCCTCACCATCGATCCGGCTCGACGACTCGCCCAGTCGCTGGGTCTCACGGAGTTGGACAATGAGCCCCGCCTGGTCACCGACGTCGTTTCGGAATCGAGCGGGGGATCGCTCAGCGCGATGATGCTCGACATGAAACGTACTTTCGACGAGATTGTCGAGGGACATTCGGATCCCAAACGGGCCGAGACAATTTTGGCCAATCCGTTCTATCAAGCTCTGTCGACATCGTTTGCTGGGACGCAGGAATACATGGCAATGGAAAAACTCGGGCAACTGCATGCGCGACTTGGCCAGGATCACGACTGGGATTTGATCGTTGTGGACACCCCGCCCTCTCGATCGGCGCTGGATTTCTTGGATGCCCCACGACGATTGGGGTCGTTCTTGGACGGACGTTTAATGCGGTTGCTCGCGGCGCCGGCGCGAGCCGGAGGTCGGCTGTCGATGCGCGTCGTGAACGCCGGATTTGGGATCTTCAGCGGTGTGCTCACGCGCATCTTGGGTGCATCGGTGCTGCGTGACATTCAGGGATTTGTTGGCTCGTTTGATGCGCTATTCGGTGACTTCCGGCTCCGGGCCGAGGCGACCTACAACCTGCTCCAGTCCGACGAAACCGCATTCCTTGTCGTGGCGACTCCCGAATCGGATGCCCTTCGGGAAGCGTCGTACTTCGTGGAGCGGTTAGAAAAGGACCAGATGCCCCTTGCCGGGTTAGTACTGAACCGTGTCCAACCCGCGGCCTCGATTGACCTCACTGCAGAGGCGGCCATTGCCAGTGCACAACGTTTGGAAACCCGCGGTCGCACACACGCCCTGACCGCGGCCTTGTTACGGCTGCACGCCGAACGAGTTCGACTCCGCGACCGCCAGCGACACCTCAGCGAGCGATTCACTGCCGCCCACCGCGAGGTACCAGTTGTGGCGGTCGCTGCCCTCGCTCAAGACGTCCACGATCTTGAGTCACTGCGCGAGATCGGTGCCTCGTTGCACGCGGGCGACGATCTCGTCGGTTAGCCCGCTTCAGTTCCAATCAGAGTGGCCACGGTGGGTGCGCGGTCGTACTCCTCCCGCGCGGTCTCAAGCAAGGCCCGCCATGAGGTCACATTCGCGCGCCGACGAAGCATCGAGCGTCGCTCGCGTTCGGTGAGTCCACCCCACACACCAAACTCGATGTGATTGTCCAGCGCATCGGCAAGACACTCGGTTCGCACGGAACAGCCCATGCAGACAGTCTTGGCACGGTTTTGGGCCGCACCTTGAACGAACAGCGAATCCGGGTCGCTTCCGCGACAGGCAGCTGAAGCATTCCAACTCGACTTCCACGTCATGTACGTCTTCCCCTCGTGCAGGGTCCGGGCTGCACCCCAATTCCGACGCTGCGAAACAGGTTCCGCGTTGCTGGCATAGGGACCGGACAGGGCCGTCCGGTGAGCGCGACGTTAGACCTGTACATCAAGGGCGTACAGAACCATGTTCACTATCTGAGATGGCCTAGATGGGCTATCCCGCTGCCCCAAGTGGCCGAGTCCACCGAGAGGGCGGCTCTCGACGTACCCTGAGCCCACTATGTCCACGACTCGCCCGCCTGGTCCAGGCTCAGCTAGGCCTGGTTGGGGCGGATTCTCGGGCCCTGAGTCGGGTCACCTAGTGAATCCGCGCGCCGCCTGGTGGTCGCGGTTGGCTCTCTTCATCGTCGTCAGCCTGGTGGCCGGGCTGGTGGCCTCTGCGGCGGCGCTGCCGTTCGTCGGCGGGTTCGGCGTCACGGCTCGAGCCGCAGTCCAAGACTTTGAGGCGCTCCCGGACGCACTGGCTACCCCTCCGTTGCCGCAGCGCTCGGTGATTCTGGCTGCAGACGGCACGCGGCTGGCGACCATCTACTACCAAAACCGCGTCGAGGTCCCGCTGTCGGAGATTGCACCGGTCATGCGTCAGGCGGTCATCGCGACTGAAGACTCGCGCTTTTATGAACACCGGGGCATCGATTTGCGTGGCACGTTGCGCGCCTTCGTCTCAAACGCGGACGGCGGAACTGTCCAAGGTGGGTCGACGCTGACACAGCAGTACGTCAAGAATGTGCTACTCAACAGTGCGCGTACCCCCGAGGAAGCGGCCGCGGCTAAAGCTAAAACACCGATCCGCAAACTCAAAGAACTTCGCCTGGCGCTTGGACTCGAACGCCGATTCACCAAGGACCAGATCCTGGCCGGCTACCTCAATATTTCCTACTTCGGCAGAGGCGCGTACGGCGTGCAAGCCGCCGCTCGACGCTACTTCTCCAAAGATGCAAGCCAGCTCACGCTGGTCGAGGCGGCAACATTGGCGGGTGCGATTCAATCGCCGACCGCCTACGACCCGACCCGACACCCTGCCGCGTCTCAGAGGCGGCGCGCACAAGTACTAGGTCGAATGGTCGCAGAGGGCTACGTATCGAGATCAGCCGCCAAAGCCGCAACCGCGATTCCGACCGCGAAGATCCTCAAGCAATCCGACGTTTCCAATGGATGTACGACGTCGGTGGCCCCGTATTTCTGCGACTACGTCGTCCAGTCCATCCGTACGAACGCGGGCTTTGGCGCAACCCCGGCAGAGCGGGAAAACCTCTTGCGCCGCGGGGGCTTGACGATCCGTACCACGCTGGACATGAAAGCACAGGCCGCCGCCCAAGCGGCGGTTGACAAGTACATCCCGCGTAAAGATCCCAGTCGCAAGGCCGCGGCCATCACCATGCTCCGCCCTAGTGACGGCGCCATCATGGCGATGGCTCAGGACCGAAGTTGGGGCACCAAGGGGCGCGGTAACACCGCACTGAACTACAACGTGGGGACGTCGTTTCATGGCGTTAACGGCTACCAAGCTGGATCAACTTTCAAGGTCTTTACGTTGTCCGCCGCATTGACTCAAGGCATCTCGCCGTATGACTCAATCGTGGCCCCGCAGGAGAAGAAGTTCACGGATTTCAAGAGTTGTAGTTCGGATGCGGTGTTCCCGCCGTACCGCGTTCGCAACTCCACCGGCGCTGGCACGTTCAACATGCTCAGCGGTACGGCGTACTCGATCAACACCTTCTTTATGGGGCTCGAAGAGAAGACTGGTCTGTGCGCGCCCGCTGACATCGCCGAGTCGATGGGCGTACGCCACGGAGATGGCAGCCCACTCGATCGTTTCCCGTCCTTCACACTCGGAACCGATCTGGTGACCCCGATTGCGATGTCGGGCGCCTACGCGACGATTGCCAATCATGGAATGCGCTGCGTGCCGCTCGCCGTACTCGACATCGTCGATCGAAACCGCGTCTCACAACCCGTCGCGCAACCGCAATGCACGCGAGTTCTGGACCGCAAGGTTGCCGACACGGTGGCGAGCATCTTGACCGGCGTCGTCGACGGTCCACTGCAAGGGCGCACCGGTCAGAAGATGTCCTTGGGTCGCCCCGCGGGTGGCAAGACCGGAACGATCAATGACTCGGCAGCGGTGTGGTTCGCCGGTTTTACGCCCGATCTTGCGGCGGCGGTGTGGGTGGGTGACCCGCGAGGCGGGCAGGCCCATCCGATGAAGAACCTCACGATCGGGGGGCAGTACTTCGATCAGGTATTCGGGTCATCGCTACCCGGACCGATCTGGAAGCAGGCGATGCTAGGAGCGCTCGACGGGACACCCGAGGCTCAGTTTGATCTGCGAACGCTCTTCGGGCTTTCAGCTTTCACCGCTCCACCACCGGTTGTCAGCCAGCCAACTCCGAACCTGACCCCGAGCGGTACCCCAGTCCCCACCACGTCGGCGACAAAATCTCCGTCGCCCGCCCCGACCAAGTCGGGCAGCCCGACCTCAACGGCTAGTCCGCCGCCGCCGCCGTAAGACGGCGCCCCTTCCCGGTGAAACGAGCGGACTAAGGGTTGAGAGTGGCCTTCACGAGTTCCGCGACCTTGCCGCCATGGGCCCTGCCCGCCACCTGCGGGGACACCAGTTTCATAACTGCGCCCATCGCCCGAGGCCCTTCGGCACCGTCAGCGCGAGCCGTTTCAACGGCCACAGAAACGATCGCGGCGATCTCATCATCGGAGAGTTGCGCGGGCAAATAGCCCTGCAACACAACGAGTTCGGCCCTTTCGCGCTCTGCAAGCTCAGGGCGACCTGCATCGTCGTACGCCGTGGCCGACTCGCGACGCTTCTTGCCCTCACGCCCCAGAATGGTCACAACTTCATCATCCGTGAGTACCCGCGCGACCTTGCCTGAGACCTCTTCGACCGTGACGGCGGCAAGGGCCATCCGGATTGTCGACGCTGCGATTTCGTCGCGACTTCGGATGGCTTCGGTGAGGTCGAGCTTGAGTTGTTCCTTCATCGTCGTCATGGCGTCATCCTCGCAGCAGCCGACTTATTCGCCGGTATCTGTTCTTCGGCTCGTTTCGCCCGAGGCCGCCCACGTGCGATCCTCGTGTCGTGGGAAATTGGACGAAGGCTGGCCTCGGTGCCGCCACCATCGGAGTCGCGGGCCTTGGCTACTCGCTTCTCGAGGCGCGCTCCTACCGCCTACGTCGTGTGGACGTACCAGTCCTGCCGGACGGTTCACCACCATTGCGTGTTCTGCATCTATCCGACCTTCACGTGACGCCGAACCAACGCAGCAAGCAGGCTTGGGTACGCCGCCTCGCCTCGCTCAGTCCCGATGCGGTCGTCGTCACCGGTGACTTTCTGGCCCACCAAGAGTCGGTGCCCTATGCGCTTGAGGTTCTTGAACCGCTGCGCGACAAACCCGGAGCCTTCGTGCTCGGCAGTAACGACTACTACGAACCGACATTGAAGAATCCGATTCGTTATCTCATGCCGGACGTGGGTCGGCGCATCCACGGACGTATGTTGCCGTGGACTGACCTGACTCGCGGATTGTCGAGTTCTGGTTGGCTTGATCTGAGTAACGCGCGCGGCGTACTCAAAGTTGATGGTCGCGAACTCGACATCCGTGGCGTCGACGATCCCCATATCAATCGAGATGACTACGGGCAGGTAGGCGGGGAATTCGATGCCGGCGCGGACCTGTCATTGGGTGTCACACACGCGCCGTACCTGCGCGTCCTCGACGCCATGGCTGCCGACGGCGCGGGTCTCATTCTCGCGGGGCACACGCACGGTGGGCAGTTGTGCCTGCCCGGCATCGGCGCCCTGGTCACGAACTGCGACATAGATCGGCGTCGCGCCAAAGGACTACACCGGTATGCGAAACCGTTCGATCCCACCGACTCCACCACGTCAGATCCGAGTCTCGGCGGCATCGACGGGCGCGGAACATGGCTCCATGTCTCGGCGGGATTGGGGACAAATCCGTACACACCGGTTCGCTTCTTCTGTCCCCCCGAAGCAACGCTGCTCACCTTGACGTCAGCGGACTGAACCTTCACCCCACCCCGATTTTGGCGTTTCAGCGCGCATGTGCCCGCGGGGAGTCAGTGCGCTGGGCTCGGTTAGACTCCGCGGGCTGTACGGGGTGTAGCGCAGCTTGGTAGCGCGCTTCGTTCGGGACGAAGAGGTCGTGGGTTCGAATCCCGCCACCCCGACGCAATCCAGCCGGTGCCCCTGCAGATCAGGAGCGCCGGCTGGAGCTATTAGGGAAGTCGCGAGCCGACCCTGATGACGCAGAATTACTCCACCCGCGATTCGTCGATGCTGACCAGAAAACTGAGGACTCTTTGGGTGAGCAGAGCCGCTGATTCCTTGTCGTACGAAGTCAAGCTGGTGTCAGCAAAGAGATGCTTGTTGCCCGAGTACAGGAACAGTTCCGCACCAGGAGTTGACGCGACGAGGGCGCGGGCTGCGTCGATATCGCCCTCATCGACAAAGGACTCGTCGCCATCCATGCCGTGGATTTGGACCGGGACATGTTGTGGCCACGAATCGCCGAACTCCGAGGTCGGGACACAGGCTTCGAACAGCAGCGCGCCCTTAGCGCCCGGTCGAGTCTGCGCGAGCATTTGAGTTGGCAGTACTCCGAGCGAGAAGCCCGCATAGACAAGTTCACTCGTGAGCCCAACAGACGCGAGCCGGCCACGTTCGATGATCTCAAGAAACCCGACATCGTGGGCGTATGCGATGCCTTCGTGGAGATCCTTGAAGACACGTCCGTCGTACAGGTCCGGGACGTGCACGGTGTGGCCGGATCGCGTCAGAGTCTTGGCGAATTCGTGGACACCGGGCGTCAGTCCTAATGCGTGGTGAAACAACAGCACTTCAGCCATGACCGCTCCTTTCCCGGGGCTCGAACTGTGCAGGGCCGGGATCGCACGCTAGTGGGCGCGACCGCCAACCATGCGTTCGGCATCAAGTTCCGTACGTGACAGTGTGGACAACGTGGGAGTCACCGATGAGCAGTGGGACGGGTATCTCCGCACCTACCATCGCGACCACGCGGGCATCACCGAACGATTGCTGAGTAGGGCAACCAGCCACGAAGGACGAGGCACGGCGTACGACTGGCTCAGGTCCGCAATTACCTCACCCGATCTGGTGCTCGATCTCGGCTGTGGAAGCGCCCCAATGCGTGACACATTCGCGTCGGCGCCTTACATCGGCGTTGACCTATCACCGGACGAACTCAGACTCGCGCTGTTGAGTGGTCGATCGTCTTTGGTGCGCGCGAATGCGCTCGCCTTGCCCCTGAAGGATCGCAGCGCGCCCACCGTGATCGCACCGATGTCGCTGATGTTGTTCACACCGACACGGGCAGCACTCGAAGAGGTCGCCAGAGTCCTCCGCCCGGGTGGAACGTTCGCGGCGTTGCTCCCGAACGCGTGGCCGCTTCTTCCGCGCGACGTGCTGACCGCCGCCCGACTAGCGCTGGCCTTACGCACCCAACCAGAATTTCCTCAGCGACTCAGATCACGGCCACTGGCCGCAGCGCTCCGCCGCTTCGGGTTAACAGTGACGGAGGATACGAGTCGACTGTTCCTCTACCCGATCACGTCCGAAAACGACGCCATCACCGCTGTGGACGGGCTATACCTGCCGGATCTACACCCGGATCGCCGCGCCGCTGCAATCCGGGTTCTCACCTCGCGGGCGGGCCGAGTGGATCTACCAATCCCGCTGAGACGCGTGGTTGCCACGCGACACCAATCCGAGGGCTAGTTGGCGACGAACGGGAGTCGATACGTTTCCCAACGTGTGACACTGACGTCGACGCGGGACCGCGCACATTCTCAGGAGGCTCAATGCCCAGTGCACTTTCTCGGCTCCGCGACCAAGTCAGGGCCTTCGAATTGCGCACCCGCGCGATCGATCCGATCGCCCGTGCCGCCCGTGCACGGCGCTGGGCCGCGCTGCCAGAATCGGCTCGGACACCTGAGCAGACCGTGGGGCGTTTTGCCATTGGCTGCGAAGGGACCCACGGCGTTTTCCCCAAATGCAATCTGACGTGCTCTCCGTGTTATCACTCCGCCGACGCCAACAAGGTACGGATCGACGGCGAGCACACAGTCGCCCAGGTGGAAGCACAGATGGCACTGCTTGAACAAGAGCGTGGACCGCACGCCCACGCTCAGCTGATCGGCGGAGAGGTCAGCTTGCTCGACCCAGATGCGCACGCGGAGTCCCTGCTCGCAATGCGACGCCACGGCCGAGAGCCAATGAGCATGACCCACGGTGACTTCGACTATGAGTATCTAGAAAAAGTGGCGCTCGGGGCCGATGGACATCCACGCCTAGAGAAACTCTCTTTTGCCGGCCACTTCGATTCACTCATGCGCGGCAGGCGCGGCCTGCCGCGACCCCGCCGAGAGCGTGAACTCGACTCGTACCGACAAGCGTTTGTCGACATGTTTCGCCGCCTTCAGCGCGAGCACGGAGTGAAATTCTTCCTCGCCCACAACATGACAGTCACGCCGCAAAACGTTGACCAAATCGCCGAGACGGTAGGTACGGCCAAAGACATGGGATTCGGGATGTTGTCGTTCCAACCGGCGGCGTATGTGGGCGACGACCGCCGGTGGACCGCAGATATGAGCGCGGCCTCTCCCGACGATATTTGGGGAGAAATCGAGAAAGGCGCTGGCGGCCGACTGTCACACCAGGCCGTTCAGATGGGAGATCCTCGCTGCAACCGAACGTCCTATGGACTCATGGTCGGCGAACGCTACGTACCGCTCATTGACGACCAACGGCCCCTCGACATCAAGACACGAGACATGTTCTTCGAGCGTTGCGGAGGCATGGGTTTCAACGCCGCACCCACCTGGCTCACCGCCGTACGCCTTGCGCGATTGGTAGTGCGGCATCCGTCCACGTTGGTCATCACCGCGCGATGGGCTGGCGGGAAAGTCGTCCAAGCCGGCGGACCGGTCGCGATCATGCGCGGCGGAATCCGGCCAATGACGTACGTGATGCACATGTTCATGGACGCCGAACAAGTTGCCCCGGCATGGGAACTGATGGAACAAGGCGTGGTCGCCACCGACCCGAAAGTCCGTGCAACCCAGGAGCGGCTGGGCGCATGCGTCTATGCGATGGCGCATCCAGAAACCGGCCGTATCGTGCCTGCCTGTGTCCAGCACAGCGTGTTGGATCCCAGCGAGAATGTCGAATTGCGAAAGTTGCTGCCACTTGTCGAAGTGCGTACGGCGCGTAAAGCCGCCTAATCAACGGGTCGCTGGCACCGGAGCTGGCGACATGGGAACGGGCACCACATGGCGTTGGGAAACCGGCAGCAATACCCCGACTGAGTCACCGACACGAGCCGACTGAGCAGGACCAACTTCGGCAACAACCCGAATCCCGTCGCAGCGCACGGTGACGGTTCGACGCGGCCCCGCCGACTCCACCGACAACACCTCACCCACAGCATCGGCGCGGGTATCTGTTGGACTGGCAAGGAAGACAGCCTCTTGCCGGATCACCAAAACCGCACCGCCATCGGCCGCGTCCGGAACCAGGAGATGACCAATGTCACTGATGTGGACGCCAGCAGAGACGACGCCGGGAAATTCATTCACGCCGCCAAGGAACCGGCTCACCACCAGGGACGCCGGCTGTGTGTAGAGGCGATCAGGTGTGTCGTGTTGTTCCAAGTGCCCATCCACGAGCAGGGCAATGGAGTCGGCAACGCTAGTCGCTTCGGTCTGATCGTGGGTCACCATCAGAATCGTTGGCTCGATGACGGCGCGCACCTCGGCCAACAGTTGGTGCATGTCCGCGCGCAACGACGGATCGAGCGCGCTGAACGGTTCATCAAGCAGGAGTACATCGGGCTCAGCAGCGAGGGCGCGCGCCAGCGCGACGCGTTGCTCTTGACCGCCTGACAACGAGCGCACTGAGCGATCGCCGTAGTCATCAAGCTGGACAAGCTCAAGGAACCGGGCCGCTTTCACGCGAGCATCTCGGCGCGAAACTCCGGCCATCCGTGGCGCGAAGGCGATGTTGTCCAACACCGTCAAGTGCGGGAAAAGCAGGGGGCGCTGGAACATCAAGGCGATCCCTCGCCGCTCAGGCGCGACACCGCGCAAGTCGCGCCCTCCCACGGACACAGATCCCGCTTCTGGCTCGTCGAGGCCGGCCACCAAACGCAACACTGTGGTCTTGCCCGACCCGCTCGGGCCCAATAGCGCAACCACTTCTCCCCGCGAGGCACTTAACGTCAAGTTGTTCACGGCGGGCGGTTGATTCGACGAGTGCTGACGCCGCAATCCGACGAGTTCGAGGTACGGCATCATCGTGACCCCACCAATTCTGCCGCTGCAACGGGGCGATCGATTTCGGCGCTATGCGTGGGCTGAGATCGTCGACGGATGGGCGTGATGGCTCCAAAGAGTAGGAGCGGGCACAGCACGCAAAGCACTGCCATGACGGCCACAACTGACTCGTTCCCCGTCCCTGTGGTAGTCGCACCGAGCAGCATCGGGAGGGTAACTATCTGCCCGCCACCGACGAGCAAGGTCACGATGTAGTCGCTCCACCCGACCAGAAAGGCCAGAAACGCAGAGACAGTCAGCGCCGGTAGTACCAGCGGAACATGGACCCGCCAACGCACGGCCTCAGGGGATGCGCCAAGTGTGCGGGCCTCCTCCTCGTACCCGAGGTCGTGTCCGAGGTAGGCGACTCTCATGACGTACGTCGTGTACGGGATGGCCGCAACCACCAAAATGGTCATCACTCCTACCAACCCGGGAACGCGCCAACGCAGCAGCACGATGTTGAGTCCCATCACCACGGCGAAGGACGGAATGGCAATCGGCGCAAGCAAGATGACTTCCACCAGCCTGCCGGCAGGGACTCTGCCGAAGGTGAGGGCACGCGCAGCCGCCGCGCCAATCGGGGTAGCCACCAATGCGACGACCGCGGCAAGCAACAACGAGCGACCCATGGCTGATGCGACGCCCTCGGTGACGGCTTGGTGAAGTCCGTCGGTCCCGAGTTCGGTGGGTAGGACCGACGGATAGGGCCATCGATTGGCGAAAACCCACAGCAACATCGGTACGAGTGGCACCACAAACCACAGCACCAGGCCGAGTCGTCCAACTACTCCGAAGGTCGAGCGAAGCCATCGCAGCGGTCTCATCGCAACGCCCTACTTCGACGTAGCAGCATGCTGCCGATGACGACAACAACGGCTGCTATTGCTGTAGTAATCGCCGCGACGGCGCTGGCTTGAGGCCGCACGGCCAGGTCCGTCGAAGTAAAAAGCTGATAGGCCAGCACCGAGAGCGGCTGTGGGTAGGCGCGCCCTAGCAACCACGCCACTTCGTACGACCCTAGGGTGTAGACGAACGAGATCGTCCCGGTCACGATCAACGCCGGGGCGAGCAGGGGCAAAGTGAGCGAGCGCAGCCGCTGCCACGGTGACGCGCCGAGAACAGCGCCGGCTTCGTCGTATTGAGCCGCGCGGCTTCGCAAGGACGCCACGACCACAATGGCGACAAAAGCCGACTCTTTCCAGGCGTACTCCGCAATCACCGCTGCCCACGAGGGACCACCGACGAATGCGGGAAAGGTGCCGGGCGTGGATCCGGTGAGACGAGCGAGAAGACCTGAATCGGCCAGTAACAGGCCCATCGTCGCCGCACCCACTAAGTGCGGCACGGGGACAGTGACCGCCGCGGCCGCCCCGACTGCGCGACTCCCGCGTCGACGCCGCTGAATAGCGAGGCCCGCTGCCGTGCCAATGACGAGGGCTAGTGCCGTACTGATCACAGCGATGCCCAACGAAACGACGAGAGCCGATCCGAGCTCCCCCGCCGCGTTGACTTGTCGATAGGCATCCAGTCCCGGATTCGGTCGACCTGCGAAAGGCAACAACCCGAGGCTCTGAGAAAGAACCAACCCGAGTCCCCCGACTAAAACTGCGACTGTGGGCACGAGGGCTGGCAAAACCCACCAACCGTGACCTCCAGGTGGTCGCGGTTGGCGAAATGGATGTGCTAGATCGGTCATCCCGCGCCAAGAACCTCGCGCCGCCAGCCAGCGTCGAGCGGCCCGACCCAACCAGAATTCAACTCGGGGTTTGCGTTGCGAGCCAACACCTCATAGGGCGGCACGACTTTCGACGCCGGAAGCGCTTCAAACAGCGCGCGATCTGCTGGGGAGAGCAGGCTCACGTCAAGAACGGTGAACTGACCCCAGACCTGTGGATCTGCCTTTGCGGCTTGCTGCTCCGGGGACATCGCCAAGTTTGCGACCACTTTGGCACCCGCGGAGTCGGCCGCGTTCGCGGCAAGCCCAAGGAAACTGGCATTGCCGACGGTCCCCTCATCAAGCGTAAGCACCTTCGTGGTGGCCGGTAAGGCACCCTTGTCGACGAGCGAGGTTAGGGTGGCTGGCCCATAGGTCATCGAGAAGTCGACTTGGCCACCGGCGTATAACTTGTCCAGTTCAGCTTGATCACGGGGGTAGGTCGAACCACCTCGCCACAACGAGGATTTGAGCCCCTGCAACGTCGAGTAGAGCGCGGGAGTTAGCCGGTCGTAGTCGCTCTGACTAAATGTGCTTGGCACGTTCTCTACCCCACCAGAAGCGGAGTAGAGGGCCTCGCGAACGAACACTGAGCCGGTGAAGTCCGGGGGCGCTGGATAGGTGAAACGCCCGGGGTGTTTGCGCGCCCAGGCAAATAGTTCCGCAAAAGTCGAAGGGGGGTCACTCAATTTGGCGGAGTCATAAACCAGAGTAAATTGTGCCTTGTGCCATGGTGCCTCACATCCGCCCGTCAGAACCCCAAAGTCCTTTACTAGCAGCGGATCGGTGGGATTGAGAAAGCGCGCGTTCGGCAACGTTTGAACCCAATCGCATGCCCACGCCTTAGCTTGTTGACCGGTACTGAAGTTGTTGCCATTGACCCAGACAAGATCCACACTTCCATCCGTGCGACCCGCTTGCTGCTCGGCAAGAATCCGATTGAGTGCATCTTTGGTGTCGGTGATGGGAACTCGACGTAGCGTCACATCCAACTTTGCCGCGGCGGGCGCCAACACGTTGTCGATGTAGGCGTTGCCCTGTGGATCACCCCCGTACATCCACAAGTCCACCGTCTGTCCCTTGGCCGCTGCCAGCACTGACTCCCAATTGGAATTAGCGGTCTGGCTTGCCGCGGTGGAAGCGGGATCCGCTCCGGCGCACGCACCCAAACTCAGGATTGTCACCAGCCCTAGCGCCGGAATGCCCAACATTGGGGTTCGATTCGACCTCTCCACGCGCGCCTCCCACTTCAACTGAATGGACCAAGCGGGAACCGCATAGCCTGGAGTTTGCTACCACAGTCGCCCTTTGCTCTTCGGAGTGATCCCGGAATCGGATCGGTAAATGCACAGGCGCCTTGCTGGCTGGTACCCCACCAGGTCGGGAATGCGCAGATGGGAGCGGTGTCCACCCAATGTTTGATCAACGCAGTCGGCGAGCCCTTACGCGACCCCTCGACGGCGTGGCTGCAACTCTTGATCGACCGTGGATTTCCCCCAACGGCGTAACGGTGGTCGGGCTGTTGGTCGGTCTGGGGGCGGCTTTTGCTGCTGGGCGCGCTCTGTGGGCCGTCGCGCTGCTGCTCTGGCTCGCCCGCTGCCTGGCAGACGGTGTGGACGGTTCATTGGCACGTCGTCGAGCAACGACGACCGGGACCCTGCCATCGGCGTCAGGGGGCTATCTGGATATTTGCTGCGATTTCGCGGTTTACGGAGCGTTCGTTGTGGGCGTCGGCATCGGTGTCGGCGACCTGCTGCCCTTTATGGCGGTCCTACTGGCCTACTACCTCAATGGCTCAGCCTTCTTGGCGTTTTCGTCACTTGCTGAGAAAACGGGGCGCCAGTTGGACGACGGACGATCATTGTCGTTTCTTGGTGGACTCGCCGAAGGCACCGAGACCGTAATCGTGCACTGCATGTGGTGTGTCGTTCCGTCGTACTCCGTACCCATTGCGTGGGCTTGGGCGCTCGTGGTGGGGGTTAGCGCCGTGGGCCGCACCGTCGCGGGATTTCGCATATTGCGCTAGTGCGAACCCGCCAGCGCTGTCCGGGAATTCGGCGGACATGCCTCATTCCCGGTCTCTGTCAGGGTCGGCGGCGTTCAGCTCGCCGACGTTGGATCGCCCCGAGGAAACGCGTTGCATGTGCTGTGAGACCTTGCGCCAACCGAGTCTGGGTATCGTCGATGGCAGCCTTCCACGGACCATCACCAAACGTCGGGTAAGCATGAGTCGAACTCGCGAGGTCCCGAGTTGTGAGCCCCTTACGCACCGCAAGCGTCAACTCCGCGAGCATCTCCCCCGCACGAGGAGCCACGACTGTAGCTCCGACAATCACGCCCTTGGAATCGAGAACCAAGCGAGTGAAACCATCCGTACGACCCTCAGCGATCGCGCGATCGACGTGCTCGTGCGACATGGTCACCACTTTCGCGGCGCCTTCGGCTGCTTCTCCGACTGCGGCCAATTCGGGGTCGGTAAAAGTCACTCGCGGAACCGTCGCTTCCACGCCGCGGCGCAGACCTAAGACTGCATTGCTAGCGGCGAGCGCACCATTGACACCGGCGACGTGCGTGAACTGCGGATGACCCGTGATGTCGCCCGCTGCCCAAATTCGTCGGTTCGTGGTGCGCAATCCACCGTCGACCTGAACCATGCCGCGCTTGTCTACAGCGACGCCGGCGTTGTCCAGGCCGATTCCCTTGGTCCTCGGTGTTCGTCCAACGGCCACCAGCAACTGGTCGTAATCAATCCGGCTGTTGTCTTCCAAGACAACGACTCCAGCGGCTCCTTGCGCCTCAACTTTCGTCATCTTCAATCCGCAGACAATCGTGACCCCGTCTTCCACAAGCGCCGCAGTAACGAGTGCGGCCGCTTCTTCATCCTCACGTGAGAGTAGGCGCGGCAGCCCCTCGATAATCGTCACCTGCGAACCCAGCCTCGCAAAGGCCTGGCCCAATTCACATCCAATGCTTCCACCGCCGAGCACGACAAGGTTTTGTGGCAGTTCAGTGAGGTCCCACACAGTGTCTGAAGTGAGGAACTGCGCCTCAGCAAGTCCAGGAATCGGTGGAATGGCGGGCGACGCGCCTGTCGCGAGCAGTATGGCTCGCGCGTTGATGTCCATACCGTCGAGCAACACTCGATCAATGGACTCAAACCGAATCTCGCCGGTGCGTACCGTGACGCCTTGGGTCATCAACGTTTCGGCCGAGTCGTCGGGTTCGATGCGCGAAATGACCTCGCGAACATGTGTCATTACGGCAGCAAAATCGACGCGTGGCACCTCGAAGTGAATCCCAACTCGCTCCGAGCGACGAGCATCGGCGACATGATGCGCTGCCGCGAGCAGGGTCTTGCTGGGAACGCACCCCGTCCATAGACAGTCCCCGCCCATGCGCGCGCGCTCGACCAACAGTGTTCGGGCACCCAACATCGCGGCCGTCCTGGCTCCTACGATTCCGGCGGTGCCGCCGCCGACCACGAGCAAATCCCAGATCGAGTCATCGCCCATTGGCGTTGCCCTTCAGAGTGAGGTCAAGTTAGACGGTGAGCGCGTTCGAGATCGCGTCGAAGGCGTAGAGCGTCGAGAAGAGCTTGTCGGGGTCCTGCGGCGTCGGCCAGCTCGACACCTTGGCCGCCACCACCTGGGCACGCCGGTTCACATAGATCATCTGTCCGTGGATCCCGAGGCAGAGCCCGACATCGGGGTCGGCGGACGGGAACCAGATCTGGTTGCGGTACATCCCCCCGGGCATCAACGTCTGCCCAGGGCTGTCCGCGAAAGCCTTGCGGGAATCCACGCCGCCGTCAAAGGTGTCGGCGATCCACGACTCAGGGATCACCTGGGCGCCGGTGAGGGACGCCCCCTCTGCGAGGAACAGCGCACCAAAGCGCACCAGGTCGCGCAGCGACGCACTAATGCCGCCGTCGAACATCCCGGTGCCCACCGAGTCAATACCGATGTTCGCGTCGTGCTCCGCCCCGAGACGGCTCCAGAGCAAGTCGGACATGAGCTCGGGCATGCGAACTCCGGACGCGGCCTCGCAGATCCAGCCGAGCACGTCGGTCTCGCATGAGCGGTACTCGAACGGGCCGCCGTGCGGACCCTTCTGCTCGAGGGTGAGCAAGTAGTCGTACATGGTCGCCGGTACGTCGGGGCTACGCCGCGGCGCCCAGTCGATGGCCTCCTCGAGGACGCGTACGTGGGCGTTCGGGTCGAGGTAATCCTCGGAGAACAGGATGCCCGAGCGCATGTCGAGCAGGTGCCGGACGGTGGCGCCGGCATACCCGGAGGACATGAGCGCCGGCACATACGTCGTCAGCGGCGCCTCGACGTCGAGCTGGCCGGACGCCACTAGTGCACCGACCACGGCCGAGACGAGCGACTTGCTCACGGACATAAGCAGGTGCAGTGAGCCCGCCGCCATGTCCCCCGTGTACGCCTCGGCCAGCACCACGCCGTGGTGGGCGAGAATCCAGCCGTCGGTGTCCGAGGCCGCCATGATCTCCGAGACCGTGCGCCGGTCATTGCCGTCGGAGCGGCCGTACCCGCGAAGGTGAGGCACTTGCACGTCGCCGATCGAGGCCGGGGCCGAATGGAGTCTCGCGACCGGACCGGTCCCGCGCGAGATCGTCGCAGTCGGCAGAATCTCGGCGATGTGCTGGAACGACCACCGCAGGTGCTCTGCAAGCTGCCAATTGCCACGCGCCACATCGGTCGGCACCCGGCCGGGGTCGCTCCCGATCACCACACGCTCCTCGTCCCGGGTTCCGGCACCCCCCGTGCCGGGACCGAGCATCGCACAGACCCCGCACCGTCCTGGATCAAGCCGAGGTCAGACCGTCTTCGCAGTGTGGGCCACGGGCACCGGGTCGTTGAGCGGGATCCCGGTGTACTCCGCACGGATCGAGTCGATGAAGTGCCGAGCCCGGATGGTCAGGGCCGTCGCGCCCGAGGCTGTGTCGACTTGCAGCCGTCCCTTCGTCACCAGGACACCGAGGTCCGCGCCCTTCCACCGGTGGTCGCCGACACCGTAGATGCGCAGGAAGAACGCCTCCTGGTCGTTCTGCAGCTGGTGCCAGTCCAGGGCTGCGCGGCGGAAGACCAGAGCACCGCCGCTGTCGAGGGCGTACTGCCCGGTTCGGGCCGTGGTCTCGAGAAGCTGGACGCCAGGGGCCGTCTCCTTGATGATCATCTGGCTCCACATGTCGTCGGCCGCCAGTTCCTCCCACCGCTTGTTGATCTCGTCGACGTCCAGGTCGAAGTCGACGTCCATGAACTCCAACAGGTGGAACAAGAAGAGCGGCACGTCGGCGTACGCGCCAGCGGTGACGTTGGTGATCGCGGAAGCGCCACTAATGCGCGGGTTGAGCTCGCCGAGGTAGACCTCGTGGGTGTCGGTGTCCACGAGTACGTCGACCTCGAGGAACCCGCGGTAGCCCTCCTTCGCCAGCCGGCCGCCAAGCCGGCTCACGAGCCGTGCGGCCATCTCGCGCTCCTGGCCGGTGAGCACGTCTTTGAACATCTCGTTGCCGCACCAGCCGCCGCGGTACGGAGTCAGCTTGGAGTAGCCGGTGAGCTCGGACATGAACGGTCCGACGACGGTGCCGCACCGCGTTATCACAGCCTCTACCGCGACCGGGCGATTGTTGATCCGCGTCATCACCTTGACGTCCTGGCCGGCGATCTCCTTGCTGTGCTTGTCCCAATCGGCCTCCGAGTTGATGAAGAACGTGGTCTTCCCCGAGTCGCCGTACGGCGTCTGAACCACGAGGTCGTCACCCAGCTTGGCCTTCTTCGACGCGGCAATCAGGCCCGGCCAGTCCTCGACGTTGGTGAGAACGTTCGGGACGCTCGGCACTTTCGCTTCGTTGCCGAGACGGGTGGTCACGAGTTTGCAGTCCAGGCGCTCGCGCAGGCTCGCCGGCGGCAAGATCAGGTCGTAGCCGAGCTCCGCGCAGATCGCCTCCGTCTCCTCGTTGAAGAACACCATCGCAACCTTCGGCCGTACGCCGGGCGCGAGTCCTCGGCCCATGAAGGTCCTCACCTCGGGGTTGTTCAACAGCCAATTGTTGATGTCCTCGCCGCTGGTGAACTCGACGTACGGCTTGTGCTTCGGGGAGAACACTCGCGGATGGGCACCGTCCCAGCCGTCGTAGTAGGCGACGTACCAGAGGTTACGTACCCACCGGTCGAGGCCGAGAAGATTAAACGGAGTCGCACCCAGGAAGTAGATCGGGACGTCGTTCGTGCGGAAGAAGTTCCGTACCTCGGAGATGTTCTTGAGCGTCCGCCCGCGGGTGCCCGGGAACGCGCCAGGCGCCGACACAGCATCGGTCCCCATGCTGGTCTCGGCCGGCGCGACAGCAGCCGATGTAACCGGCGTCTCCTGACTCATGAAACCTCCGCTGTCGATGACCCATCGAGGCACGTGACCAAGCAGACGCACGTGGGACCCGCGATCTGCCGGTTCCTGGCGATCATGCCCCGTCCGGTGTATTGCCGCCATCGGTTCCGCTCCCTGGCGTTCAACATCTCGGCGGATCCCCATTTGACCAAGACCCCGCTTGCCAGCACAGCCGCTATTCAGGGCGGGCGAACCAACGCACAATTCACGTCAATCTCGACGTGACTCAGGTCGTAGGTCGGTGCGCGCGTCGCCGCAAGAAGTCGGCTTCCGCGGTGCTTTGCGCCAACGCGATCGCTTCGCGATATTCCGCCGCCGCTTCATTGGTTTGACCAACTTGTTCGAGCAATTGCGCGCGAACGGCATGCCACCGATAGGCGAGGCCCCCTGTATCGGGGTCGAGGGCGTCGAGGGCGTCAACACCGGCCTGTGAGCCGTGCACCATACTCACCGCAACCACGCGTCCGAGCCGAGCCGCGGGAGAATCGTCGACGGTCAGTAGCAAGTCATAAAGCACGAGAATCTCCGCCCAATCGGTCGCTTCGTACGTCGTCGCATGTGCGTGAACCGCGGCGATCGCGGCTTGCAATTTGTACGAGCCCAAGGGACCACTGGTCAGCGCTGAGGTCACGAGCTGATCAGCTTCAGCGATCGTGGCTTGATCCCAACGGCCGCGGTCCTGCTCTTCCAGCGTGATGAGTTCCCCCTGCGCACCGACCCGACTCATCCGACGAGAATCGTGAAAGAGCATCAGCGCCAACAACCCCGACGCATCGACGTCCTCGGGCATCAGCCGAACAAGAAGTCGAGCCAACACGATGGCCTCGTCACAAAGCTCGGTGCGCAGAAACACATCGGCATCACTTGATGCGTAGCCCTCGTTAAAGACGAGGTAGATGACGTGACAAACAGAGGCCATGCGATCGGGAACTTCACGCACCGAGATGTCGAACGGAATCTTGGTCGCTGCAATCTTTCGTTTGGCCCGGACCAGACGCTGAGCCATCGTCGGTTCGGGTACGAGGAAACCCCGCGCTATTTCGGCCGTCGTCAAACCCGCAACGCTTCGCAGGGTTAGTGCAATTCGCGATTCCTCCGAGAGCGCCGGATGGCAACACATGAAGAGCAAGAGAAGTTGGTCATCAAGAAAATCATCTCGAGGGGGCGCCCCCTCAACTGGTTCCATGCTGATCGGTGCAGCGCGTTCCCGCTCGGCGCGACGACCTTCTCGGCGTACTCGATCCACCACCCGGCGGCGGGCAACAGTCAGCAACCACGCGCCTGGGTTGTCGGGCAAACCCGAACGCGGCCACTGCTGCCAGGCGTCGAGGCACGCTTCCTGATAGCCGTCCTCGGCCAGATCCAAATCCCCGTACTGGCGCATCAGAGCGCCGAGGACGGTGCTCGACTCTTGTCGAAACACCGCCTCGGCGAGTGCTACATCGACTGACGCACTGACGTCGACCACAGCGGCAATTACATGGAGACGACGGGACGAACTTCGACGCCCCCGGTTCGTGCGTCAGGGATCATCGCGGCGAGTTCGATGGCGCGGTCCAGATCGGGGACTTCGACGAGGTAGTAGCCCGCCAAAACCTCCTTCGTCTCGGCGAAGGGTCCATCGGTCGAGGTGCGCTTGCCGTTGCGTACTCGCACGGTGGTGGCGGTTTCGATGCCAGCGAGTGGTGCACCGTCGACCATTTCACCGGATGCCACGAGTTTGTCGGTGAATTCGGTGTACTCGGCGTGCATCTGGATCTGCTGGGCCTCGGTCATCGTGCCGTTGGCCTCGGGGTTGGACGCAATCAGGAGCAGGTAACGCATGGAGTCCTCCAGCTGGTCACGAGTGAGACGATCCCACTCTCAGCCGTACGTCGAACGAACCCACCCATTCTCGACATCTTTCTGGAGATGAATGTGCGCTTAGTCCCATCTAGTTGACCCAATGCGACATTCGTGTGGAAAGCCCGGGGTCAGGTTCTGAGTTTGGCGGCGACCAACTCCGCGATTTGTACGGCGTTGAGTGCTGCACCCTTGCGCAAGTTGTCGTTGCTCACGAAGAACGCGAGGCCTCTCCCGTCCGGGACGCCACTGTCCTGACGGATCCGGCCGACAAACGATGGATCGCCACCAGCGGCTTGAAGCGGCGTCGGAACCTCAGCAATTTCGACCCCGGGGGCGGCTTGGAGCAACTCAGTTGCGCGAGCGACCGAGATCGGGCGCTGAAACTCAGCGTTGATCGACAAGGAGTGGCCGGTGAAGACCGGCACTCGGACACAGGTGCCGCTCACCAGCAAATCGGGAATTCCGAGAATCTTGCGGCTCTCGTTGCGTAGTTTTTGCTCTTCGTCAGTTTCAAATGAGCCATCGTCAACGATTGAGCCCGCAAGCGGGATCACATCGAAGGCGATGTGGCGCACATATTGCTTGGGTTCGGGGAGATCGAGCGCGCCCCCGTCGTGCACGAGTGCGGCGATGTCCTGATCGAGCGCGGCGCGTATCTGCGACTCGAGTTCTTCGACCCCGTTGAGACCGCTGCCCGACACGGCTTGGTAACTGCTCACCACCAGTCGCCGCAAGCCAGCCTCGTCGTGCAGCGGTCGAAGCACCGGCATCGCCGCCATCGTTGTGCAGTTCGGATTGGCGATGATCCCCTTGGTCACGTGCGCCAATGCCTCAGGGTTCACCTCGCTGACGACCAGCGGTACGTCCGGATCCATCCGCCACGCAGAACTGTTGTCGATCACGATCGCACCCGCGTCGGCGTACTTCGCTGCAAGCGACTTCGACGTCGCACCGCCAGCAGAAAACAGCGCAATGTCGATTCCGGTGAGGTCCGCAGTTGAGGCGTCTTCGACAGTCACATCCGTTCCGCGCCAGGAAAGCGTCGTACCCGCAGATCGGGCGGATGCCAGGAATCGCACGTTCTCGATCGGGAAATCGCGCTCGTCGAGCAGGCGGCGCATCACGGCGCCAACCTGACCGGTGGCGCCAACCACGGCGACGGTGACTTTGCCCTTCATCGACTCTCCTTTCAACAACTCAGGGGTCCGGCGCGGAGGACTCAGCGACCGGTCCCGGCGTACACGACCGCCTCGCCATCGCCATCGAGACCGAACGCTGAGTGCAGGGCGCGAACTGCAACAGGGGCATCGGCCTCGCGAGTGACCACGGAGATTCGAATCTCAGAGGTGGAAATCATTTCGACGTTGACGTCGGAATCCGCAAGCGCGGTGAAGAAGGTGGCCGAAACACCTGGATGTGAACGCATTCCAGCTCCGATCAACGACACCTTGGCGATGTCCTCGTCGTAGAGCAGGTTCTCAAACCCGATGGAATCGCGCACCTTAGTTAGAGACGCGAGAGCGCGCTGGCCATCGCCCTTGGGGCAAGTGAACGTCACATCCGTTCGGCCTGTCGCAGCGGCCGAAATGTTCTGAACGATCATGTCGATGTTGATCTCGGCATCGGCAAGTGCGCGGAAGATCGCGGCCGCTTCACCGGGCTTGTCGGGTACGCCGACAACAGTGACTTTCGCGTCGCCCGCGTCATGCGCCACCCCGGAGATAATTGGTTGTTCCACGTTGTCACCTTCTGGGTTCGTGCCGGATGTCACTAATGTGCCCGACCGGTCGGAAAATGAAGACCGTACGTGGATCGGAAGGTTGAAGCGCCGCGCGTACTCCACGCACCGAAGGTGTAGGACCTTCGCGCCACTCGCGGCCAATTCGAGCATCTCTTCGTAGGTGATTCGCGAGATGGGTCGGGCCTTCGGGACGATCCGAGGGTCGGCGGTAAACACTCCGTCCACGTCGGTGTAAATCTCACACACATCCGCAGCGAGGGCGGTGGCGAGTGCAACGGCGGTGGTATCCGAGCCGCCGCGTCCGAGGGTGGTGATGTCCTTGGTGTCTTGGGACACTCCCTGAAAGCCCGCAACAATTGGAATCGCACCATCGTCGAGCGCCGAACGGATGCGACCCGGCGTGACATCAATGATTCGCGCCCGCCCATGCGCAGAGTCCGTGATCAACCCAGCTTGCGAGCCGGTGTAGGAACGCGCTTCGACTCCCAGGTCGTGAATCGCCATCGCGAGGACGGCCATGGATATGCGCTCACCGGCAGTCAGGAGCATGTCGAGTTCGCGAGCAGCAGGCAGCGGCGAGACTTGCTCGGCAAGATCGATGAGTTCGTCGGTGGTGTCGCCCATTGCGGAGACGATGACGACGACGTCGTTACCTGCTTTTTTGGTCTCCACGATGCGGCGGGCGACGCGTTTGACGCTCTGCGCGTCAGCAACCGACGATCCGCCGTACTTCTGGACCACCAGACCCACGGGGGTTCCTCGTTCCTTCGCGCCCGGACGGTTTCGACCTATCAACCGACGGGTCGTGGGGAGATTTCCGACCAGTTTAGAGGCGGGAGATTTGCTCGGTTGCTGCGTCCGAATAGTGAGATTTACGGTCGGAGGTCGAGAACTTCTTCGTCGTCATCCTCAAATTCACCAGTTCTCACGTGTGAAACGACCGCTGTGATGGCTCGCAAGGAGGCGACCGCGGCGGGTCCCCAGCTAGTAAGGAAGGAAAATTGCCACCACCAGAGCGCCTCGACAACGCGTTCTTCTTGGAAGTGGATGAGGCCGTGGACAAGGTCGCTGGTGATCTGCGCGACGTCGTCGGCGAGTGAGCCCCAGGCCATTTCCGGCTCGGCGTACGGGTCCACCACGTCGATGTATTCGTCGACCGGACCGATGGCCAAACGGAGCGCATCGCGTACGTCGTCAACATCGGGTTCTGGGCCTGCATCGGGTTCGAACCGGCCTTCGGGAACGATGTCAACGATGGCTCCAAGCCGACATCCCTCGGCGACCAGAGCCGAGATCTCCAGCAACAGCAGGGATATTGCCTCGTCGGGGTGTTCACCCTCGGCGATGGCTTCAACTAAGCCGATGAAGTCGCGAGCCGCGTCGGCGACATCGGCGGCGAGTTGAAGCAGGTCGGGGTCTGCGACGGTTGCGGCGGCTCCGGAGGCCAATACCTCGCCGGGCGTCGGGGCAGGGAGTTCCGTGGGGTCGCGGATCGCGGGAACGATGATTACCGCATCGGTGTCTGACGCACGTTCTTCAGCCATCGAGTCGTCGCCTCCCTTCAAACGCTCGACCAAGGGTCACTTCGTCGGCGTACTCCAGGTCGCCCCCGACGGGCAGACCGCTAGCCAACCGTGTCACGGTCAGACCCATCGGGGCGATCAGGCGCGCGAGATAGCTCGCAGTTGCTTCACCTTCGAGGTTGGGATCGGTGGCCAAGATCAATTCCGCGACGGTTCCGTCGGCCAGCCGGGTCATGAGTTCACGAATCCGCAGGTCATCGGGACCGATACCGTCAATCGGGGAAATGGCGCCGCCCAGCACGTGATACCTGCCTCGGAATTCCCGCGTTCGCTCCACCGCGAGGACGTCCTTGGGTTCCTCCACGACGCAAATCATGGTGAGGTCGCGCCGCGGGTCGGCACAAATTCGGCACTGCGCGGACTCGGCGACGTTGAAGCAAATTTCGCAGTAACGCAACTTGTCCTTTACCTCAGTGATTACGTGAGCCAACCGGTCCAAGTCCGCTGGATCAGTGTCGAGCAAGTAGAACGCGATCCGCTGGGCACCCTTGGGACCCACTCCGGGAAGTCTGCTCAACTCATCGATCAGGTCCTGAACAATCCCTTCGTACATCGTGGAACTCAGGATCCTTCAATTTCGCTGACGACCTTGCCACCGAGCATCTGCTCGACCAAGGGAACGCCGGCGAGCCCAACCTCGATGACGTCGGCATCGTGAACACTCGGAGCGTCGCCGTCCAGAACGCGAAGGTCGACAGCAGCGTCGGGCTCCGGCTTGGCTGGGATCTTGCGCGGCGTACGCCGCTTTGGCGTCGTCTTGTCGCTTGCCGGCACGACCGGGGGAGTGATCTCGCGAGTTGCTTCCTCGACGTGCCCATCACCGCGTGCTGTCTCGGCCGGCGCGCTGTCGACACTTGCTGTCTGGTCAACGCTTGTCGCTTTGGGCGGCTCTTGAGACTCGGAGGGCTTGGTCGAATCGGTGCGCCTGGCAGTTTTTGCCGCTTCGATTGGCGCGGCGGACTTTGCTTGATCCGGCGACAGGACGAGGTCAGGGCGCAGATCGAGTTTGAGGACTTCAAGGATCGCGGCCCGCAAGCGCTCGTCTTGGCGCGACTGTAGGGCGAAGGTGATCCTGCCCTGGTCGGGGAAGGCCACCGCGATGGCTCCGTCGGATACCGAGACAGGCGACGTTTGAGCGAAAGCGGTCCATGTCACGCGGCTTTCCGCTTTGAGTGCATCGAGTACGGCTGGCCACATGGCGACGACTGAGGCGAGATCAATACCACTAGCGCGAGCGTCAGAGGCGGGCTCGGCGGAATCAACGCGGGTGCTTGCTGTTGCCGCCTCGGTCGTCACAACTGCTGCGGACTCCAAGGTGGGTGGTGCGGTCGCATCGTCGCGGCTCTCGATGTTGGACTGTGGCGAATCCGGAGCTTGCGATTGAGCTGCCGGTTGCTTAGCACCTCGGGAGGCCGCGGTTCGCTGCGGTCGAGTGGGCGACGTACGGGGCGCACTTGACACCGGCACTTCGCCGCCCTCAGCGAGAGTCGCCTGCAGCGCGGCTAGTCGGCGATCGATCTGGTCAACTCGCGTGAGCAGACCGATGCTGCTGTCGTCAGATCCCGGAAGCAATAGGCGCGCACATAACAACTCGAGCTGCAACCGCGGCGCAGTGGCGCCTTTCAAGTCGGCAAGCCCTTGTGCGACAAGGTCAGCCGCGCGTACTAACTCCGCTGACGTGAACCGGGCGGACTGCGCCGCCATCGACGCGATTTCCTCATCCGGCCGATCGAACAAGGCTGTGCGTGCCGACTCAGGTATATGAGTAAGGAGAAGCAAGTCGCGCCAACGCTCAAGCAGGTCGGTCACGAAGCGGCGGGGATCGTGGCCCGACTCAATCACCGAGTCAACCAACTCGAACATTCGCGCACCGTCGTTGTCTGCAACGGCAGCAACGACATCGTCGAGTACGGCGGCATCGGTGTAGCCGAGTAGCGCAATCGTGTCGTCGTAGGTCAAGCCGCGTTCGGCTGACCCCGCCATCACTTGACCAAGAACTGACAACGCATCTCGCACGGAGCCTGCGCCCGCGCGTGCGATCAGCGTGAGCGCGGCTGGCTCGGCGGTAACGCCCTCCCGCTCGCAGACCCAGGCGAGGTGTTCGGTTAAGCGGCGCGCGGGGACCAAGCGGAAAGGGTAGTGATGAGTACGCGACCGAATCGTCGGCAGGATCTTGTCTGGTTCGGTGGTCGCAAAAATGAAGACCAAATGCGGCGGCGGTTCTTCAATCAATTTAAGCAACGCATTCGCTGCTTCTTTGGTCAGCTGATGCGCCTCGTCCAGGATGTAGACCCGGTAGCGCGAGGTAGCGGGGGCAAACATGGCCCGTTCACGCAGATCGCGCGCATCATCAATTCCGCGATTACTCGCCGCATCCAACTCCATCACGTCCATCGAACCCGGTCCGTTGGGCGCGAGGTCTTGGCAGGATTGGCATCTGCCGCAAGGGGTCGACGTCGGCCCCTCCACGCAATTCAGCGATCTGGCCAAAATGCGGGCACTTGACGTTTTGCCGCACCCGCGGGGCCCGGTGAAGAGGTACGCGTGGTGGATGCGACCGCTATCAAGCGCGCGAGCGAGCGGTCCGGTGACATGGTCCTGCCCGATCACATCGGACAGTTGCCCCGGGCGGTAGGTGCGGTAGAGCGCTAATGCCACGCCCGAACCCTAGTCGGGCTCACCGACGTACTCCCCTCGGTCTTCCCGGCGTCCACCCCCTCCACCGAGTCGTCAGTTTTGGGTCACTTTCCACGCTCTGACTGACCAAAAAGTGACGACTCGGCGAGGGTGGGTGAAGGGGACCCCCCGCGTACCCGCCAGAGCTCTCGTACCCTTGCTGCCTTCCGGCCCTGGGGGAGTTCGGAGAGATGACGCCACACGAGGGGTCGAGTCAAAGTGTAGGTGAGCGTCAGCGTCGATGTGCGCGGCCCGCGTGGTCCAAATGACTCGGGCGGGCTTGTACCCTCTGCGACGGAGGATTCGCATAGTGGCCTAGTGCGCACGCTTGGAAAGCGTGTTGGGGGAAACCTCGCGCGGGTTCGAATCCCGCATCCTCCGCCACGCAAACAATTCGGCCCCGCTCTCACAGTGCTCCGTCACCGGTCCACCGAGCGAGTTCTGCCGCCGTCCGTCAACGGTCATTGCGATTAACGTCGGCGGCGGGAGGTACGGCTGGCCGTACCAAATATTCCTCGGAAGATTTGCCGCGTGATTGCCGTCGCCGCGGTCACCGCAACCGCCTTCACCACCGGATTTTTCATCGCCGACTCAAGCGCTCCATCGGGTGGGCGCTCGCTCATCGGTGGGAGTTGCGGCAGGTCGACCCCACCGGCCGTCGTCCCCCCCGCTGTTGGACCGGGCGGTTGCTCGCCGAGCGGCGGTGGCGCCGGTGCCATTCGGGCGGCAAGCGCTTCGTACGCCGAAGCCCGATCCACCGCCGTGCCGTACTCCGTATTCATAGGTGACGCCGCGACGGTGGCCGCAACCGCGGCCGCATCCGCTGGCCCCATCCACGAACTTGGCGCGCGCATCCGCGTCCATGCCACGGGCGTCGGTGCACCTCGTTCGCTCATCACCGTGATAACCGCCTCCCCAATGCCGCAGGCCGGCAGGACTTCAGCCAGGTCGTACGCGCTCCTCGGGAAGGTCGACACCGTTGCCTTCAAAGCTTTTGCATCATCGGGCGTAAAGGCGCGCAACGCGTGTTGTACGCGGTTGGCGAGTTGCGCGAGCACATCGTCGGGTACGTCCTTTGGCGTCTGCGTCACGAAAAAGACGCCCACACCCTTTGAGCGGATGAGCCGTACGGTCTGGGTGATCGACGTCAGAAATGCTTTGCTCGCGCCGGTGAACAACAGATGTGCTTCATCGAGGAAGAAGACCAATTTCGGTTTGTCGAGGTCCCCGACCTCGGGCAACTCTTGAAAGAGATCCGCGAGCAACCACATAAGGAACGTCGAGAACAACGCCGGACGGTCTTGCAACGACGGCAGTTCCAGGCATGTCACGATCCCTCGCCCGTCGGCGGATGTGCGCAGCAAGTCGGCCGAATCAAACTCGGGTTCCCCGAAAAACTTCTCCATGCCTTCCGCTTCGAAGGTCAACAACTGACGCAAGATGACGCCGGCCGTCGCCTTCGACAATCCACCGAGCGCATCGAGTTGCGGTTTGCCTTCATCGGATACGAGGTACTGAATCACCGCACGCAAGTCTTTGAGATCCAGCAGCGCAAGACCGTTGGTATCGGCGAAGTGGAAGACCAGTTGCAAACTCGACTCTTGGGTTTGATTGAGGTCAAGAACACGCGACAACAGAATCGGTCCGAACGATGTCATCGTCGCGCGTACCGGGACCCCGACTCCTTCACCACCGAGTGCGAGGTATTCCAACGGGTACGCCGTGGGTACCCACGTCTGACCAATGTCCGTCGAGCGCGCGGTGATCTTGTCGTTGACAACGCCGGGCACCGACATTCCAGACAAGTCGCCCTTGATGTCGGCGAGAAAAACCGGCACCCCGGCTGCCGAGAGTTGCTCAGCCATCAACTGCAGCGTCTTTGTTTTACCCGTCCCGGTCGCGCCCGCGACCAAGCCATGCCGATTCATCATCGATAGGGGAATCCGGACGGGTCCGGCCGGGTACGCCGTACCGTCCACGACGACCGCGCCAAGTTCGAGGCAGGGACCGGCGAAGGAGTACCCCTTCGCGACTTCGTCGACAATGGTCTGGGGATCCGTTGCGCTCTTGGCCATTACCGGAGACTAGCGACCATCCCGAGGGCCCTCCCGCGTTTGTCAGAGTTGCGAATCGAGGTTGTGGTCACACGTGCGGCACGATGGGCTCATGCACCGGCATGAGGCGACGAGATCAACGCGGCTTGTCCGCGCGATCGGCCAAGGAGTCGCAGACTCATGAGCATGATTAGTCCGGGGGGAAGCGGCATCGTGCCATCGGGCAGCCCCAAGTCATCGCGTACAGCCGTCATCGTGATTTTGGTTGTCGGCGCACTAGTCGCTGCGGGACTCGGCTTCGTCGTTTACCGAGCGGTCCGCGGCGACGCCGCTACATCAAAACCAACTGCTGGAGTTTGCCCGGCCGTCACGACGACTCCTGGCGCCAAACTTCCCAAGCCAAGCGCGATCACCATCAACGTCTACAACGCCACCCAGAAATCTGGGCTCGCACGCAAAACTTCGAGCCAACTGCGTACGAATGGTTTCGCCATTTTGGCCGTGTCCAACGATCCGCTGAACAAGACCATCCCCGGCGTCGCGGAAATCCGTTATGGCAAGAAGGGCGCTGCCAACGCCAAGCTGCTCTCGTTCTACCTGCCGGCAGCCACGCTCGTACTCGACAAACGCACCGATGCGACGGTCGACGTCGTACTCGGTGAAACGTTCACCGGCGTGCTCGCCCAAAATGTCGTGACCAAGGAACTCGCCTCGCCTAGCGTCGGCCCCGCCCCCACCTGCAAGCCGCCGACCTAAGTCGTCTTCATCCTCTCGCCGAGGGGTGGCCGACTACATGCAGGTCACATTGGTCCCAAATGATTGGACAATCCGCACATTCGTTCGTACGAGCATCTGTACGACGTCGGCGTACGCCGCGATGATCACCGCGAACCTCGGCGCGAGAGTGCGCTCCTGCTACTGGTCTGCTGGCGTCAGCGTCGGCGCCCGGAGCGAATCGCGGAGATGCCTCGGTTGGCGAGGCGGCTCAAAGGGTCCAGCGCGCGCTCGGCCCAGACGTACTCGGACGCGAGAACCACGAGGCCCAGCAGGATTGCCGCCCAGCCGGGACCCGGCAGGACGAGCATGGCAGCGCCGGCGACGACGAGCGTGAGCCCGAAGGCCAGCACGACGACCTTGAGCGCGAGGTGGGTCGTGGGCCTCCTCCTCGCCCAATCGCGGACGCGGAGGTGGACCCTCGCCCGCGGCGGGGCGCCTTGTACGGGCTCGGTGTCATTGCCCGACACGGTGGATCTCCTGGTCCCCGACCGTCTGGACGTCGAGGACGCGGCACCGCCAGGTGGCCGACGGTCCATGGACGGTCACGGTGCGGCCGATGCCCGCACCGAGGATGGCCCGCGACAGCGGCGACGTCATTCGGAACCTCCTGTTGTGGTGGGGCGGACGAGCTCGGGGGACGGGGGTACGGGAGCGAGCGGAAGGGGGACAGGTGCGGAGCCAACGTCGGGTCGCGTGGCCCGCAGGCTCGCGACGATCGAGACGGTGATTACCGTGACGACGACGCCAAGCGACACCAACGTGGGCACATGCAAGATGTCGGCGAGCAGCATCTTCGCGCCGACCCACACGAGAACGACCGCGAGGCCGAGCTTGAGGTGGACGAATCGGTCTATGAGGTCGGCGAGGAGGAAGAAGAGCGCGCGCAGCCCGAGAATCGCGAATGCGTTGCTCGTGAAGACCAGGAAGGGCTCCTGCGTCACCGCGAAGATCGCCGGGATCGAGTCGACGGCGAAGACGATGTCGCTGACCTCAACGAGCACGAGCACGGTCAGCAAGGGAGTCGCGAGCAGGCGACGGTTGTGCCTGACCCAGAACGCCGCACCGTGGTAGTCCGGTGTGGTGGGCACGAATCGCTGGAACAGACGCACCACACGGCTGTCGGCGGGGTTGGGGTGCTCATGACGGCTGCGCGCCATGCGCCACCCGGTGAGCACCAGGAGGGCGCCGAACACGTACAGAACCCAGGCGGCGCTGGCGATAAGCGCCGATCCGGCTGCGATAAAAATCCCGCGGAACACCAGGGCTCCGACGACGCCGAGGAACAGCACCCGGTGTTGGTGCTCGCGCGGTACCGCGAAGTAGCTGAAGATGATCGCGAAGACGAAGACGTTGTCGACTGCGAGCGTCTTCTCGATCAAGTAGCCGGCGTAGTACTGAGAGCCGTACTCGGCGCCGAACTGCCACCAAACGACGGCGCCGAACGCCAGGCCCAGCGTCACCCAGACGGCGCTCCACGCCGTCGCCTCCCGGACTGAGACGACGTGGACGTGCCGGTGTGCAACAAGGTCGACGAGGAGCATCGCGAGGATGACGCCGAGGACGGCAAACCAGGCCCACAGGGGTACGAACATAGAAACGACCTCCGACTCAAGGGCGCGTCAGCGCCGTTTGTCGAAGGTCTCCCACCGCCGCGTCAGAAGGCGCGACCCACCGTGCCGGACACCGGCCCGAGGGACGGTGTCGTGATGACGACACGATAGCTAGGGGGTACTCCCCTTGCGATTACAAACTCAAGTCTGCGCGACTACGCCGCCGACGTCAAACTCGACTTGGGATCGGCCGCGGCTCGGGACGGTGAACCTCGCTGGCCTTGCTGAAAGCGTGTCAGGAACGACTCGGAGTAGCCAGCCGGGTTCTGTGACTATTGCTGTGACAGGAGGCCCCACTGAGGGCGTAGATGGTGCCTTTGCGAGCCTCTGACCTGCAGAAACACCATTTCAAAATTTGGCGGTGGCGGTGGGATTTGAACCCACGGAGAGCTTGCACCCTCACACGCTTTCGAGGCGTGGTCCTTCGGCCGCTCGGACACGCCACCGCCGCAGAGGATACAGCCCCACATGCTCGCGCAGGCGCAGAGGTTTGAGCTACCGGGGATCCCCGGCCTTTCGCTGAGCTTCAAAGAAGTCCCGAAGCAACGCCGCGCTTTCTGCCGCGAAAACGCCCGAGATCACTTGCGGGCGGTGGGTGAGTCGGCGATCGCGTACGACATCGAACAACGAGCCGACCGCGCCGCTCTTGTCGTCAAGCGCGCCAAAGACCAATCGATCCACGCGCGCTTGGACCAGGGCTCCGGCGCACATGACGCATGGCTCCAATGTGACGACCAGCGTCGTCCCATCGAGCCGCCAACGGCCTAACCGCCGAGCCGCATCGCGCATTGCGACAATCTCTGCGTGCGCCGTGGGATCCGAACCGATCTCTCGTTCGTTGCGACCCCAACCGATCACTTGACCGGTGGCGTCGATGACCACCGCCCCGACCGGCACGTCGCCGGTCTCGAGGGCCGCGCGCGCTTCGTCGAGGGCCATTCGCATCGCGTCGACGTCAGCTGGGGTGGCTATCACGAGATCATCGTGTCAGGGCCGACCTCGACATCGATCGAGCGGATAGTCGTACTTCTCGATACGTCAACGCGCTGCGACTCTATTCACTGGGCCATCGACTCGAGTGCCGCTTCGAACTGAATTCCAAACCCAACCCGGGCCGCAATCGTGGAGAGCACTTCATCGGGGTAGAGATCCACGTCGGCACACATGAAATCTAAGTCTTGGGGGCCAACGCCAAGATCGTCGAAGAGTTTTAGGTCGCCGGCCAGCGCGATGTCGTCGCCGTCGATTGGTCCGGGGATTCCCAACTGTTCGAGCACCTCATCGGCCAGTTCCCAATCACGCGCGGCCGTCACATCCGAGAGCAACAACCGAGTCTGTGCGCCAAACACACGCATGACGACAAAGAACTCCTCGGCCACGCTGACCAACCCCAACGCTCCGGCTTCCGCGGGAAGTTGGCGCAATGCGTGCGTCAAACTCTCGAGCGAACTTGCCACTCGCGGAGGGAGGGGCTCGACGAGCCACTGGCCATCTTCTCGCCACGCAGCCAGCGCAAAGTCAACGGCATCGTCGTCCATGCGCACTGCCTCCTCGTGGTCGCGCCGGGGGAACGCCACCAAGTGCAGGATGCCACGCTCACGCTCTCCCCGTCACCGGTTCGTGGAGGCCAATCAGGTTTGCGCGAACTCCAGGCGCTCAAAGCGCCTTAAGGGCACCAACGACCTTCGTCAGGGAATCCTTCGCATCGCCGAACAACAATGAGGTACGAGGGTCGTACAGCAACTCATTGGAGATTCCAGCGAAACCTGGGCGCATGGATCGCTTGAGGAACACCACCTGATTTGCCTCGTCCACATTGAGAATCGGCATCCCAAAGATCGGCGCGGTCTTATCCGTTCGAGCTGCAGGGTTTACCACGTCGTTCGCACCCACCACGATCGCAACGTCAGCTGAGCGGAATTCGGGATTGACTTCGTCCATCTCTTTAAGTTGGTCGTAAGGCACGTTCGCTTCGGCAAGCAAGACGTTCATGTGTCCAGGCATGCGCCCCGCAACGGGGTGAATGGCGTACGCGACCCCAATGCCGCGCTCAGTGAGCAAGTCGACAAGCTCACGCAACGCATGTTGGGCTTGCGCTACGGCCAAGCCGTAGCCGGGCACGATGATCACCTTTTGCGCATACGCCAGCATGATCGCTACATCGTCCGGCGACGAAGATCGGACCGAGCGCTCAACACCATCTGTCGCTGCGGTGCCGACCGCCACCGCCGTGAAGGCGCCGAACATGGTTTTGAGCAATGGGCGGCCCATGGCTTTAGCCATCATTCGAGTTAACAGCGTTCCTGATGCCCCGACGAGTGTGCCCGCAACGATCAGCAAGACGCTGTCGAGCACGTAACCACTGGCTGCCACGGACAAACCCGTGAATGCGTTGAGCAGTGAGATCACAATCGGCACATCGGCCCCGCCGACGGGGAGTACGACCAGGACTCCGAGCACCAGCGACAGAACACACAGCAGATAGAGACGCGCAGACGTGGGCGTCACCACCATGTCAACTGCCGAGATGAGCGTGATGACGCCGACCGCCGACGTGATGAAACGGCCTGCCGGAAGCACAATGGGCCGGGTGGTGATCAGTTCCTGCAACTTCAAGAACGTCAGCACCGACCCGGTAAAAGACACGCATCCGACCAGCGCAGTGAAAACCGTGGCCGCCAGAATCAATTTGGTTTCGCCAGCACCACCGGAGAGATACTCGATGAGCGCAATGAGCGCCGCCGTCGCACCACCAACGCCATTGAAGAGTGCGACCAATTGTGGCATTGCGGTCATCTTGACCTGACGAGCCGCGAACCACCCGATTAGTGAACCGACCGCCAAGGCCGAGTACAAAAGCGGCAGGTGCTCAAGGTGGGAATCGCTCGCGAATGTCACGATGACGGCCAAAACCGCGCCGGCAGCACCGATCAGGTTCCCGTTGCGGGCCGTCTTTGGTCCTGACAATCCCTTGAGAGCCAGGATGAAACAGACACTAACTGCGAGCCCGGCGAGCCCCGCCCATGTTGACGTCACGGACGAGCCTCCCGTGACTTGTCAGCGGCTGGTTTCTTCGGAGCGGTGAACATCTTCAACATGCGGTCCGTCACCACGAATCCACCGACCATGTTGATGGCACCCAACACGATCGCGACTAGACCCAGAACCAACTGAACGTTGTCCTGAGCATGTCCGGCAACGACGATCGCGCCGACGACAACAACGCCGTGGATGGCGTTGGCTCCTGACATCAAAGGCGTGTGCAGGATCGACGAGACCTTGGAGATGACCTCGAAACCGATGAATACGCTCAGGACGAAGATTGTGAGCAACGCGATCCCGTCCACGTCAGCTCCCTTCCACAACTGGTTCGGGAGCGACGTGAGCGGGCAGGCCCAGAGCCTCGCGCGCCATTGGGTGGTGGACATCACCGGCGAAAACGCAGGCGCAACCATCGATGATTTCGTCGTTGATGTCGGGAGTGACCACACCTTCCTTGGTGCTCAACAGGAGCAACGAAACAACGTTGTGCGCGTACAACTTGGAGGCATGGGCGGGCAATTGGCTTGGCACGTCCTTGCCTCCCCACACCAGTGCGCCACCGATGATGACTTCGTCACCGGCCACTGAGTCCTCGACATTGCCACCGGTTTCACTGGCCAAATCGACCACGACCGAACCGGGCCTCATTGCCTCCACCATGGCGCGCGAGACAAGCCGCGGCGCCCGTCTCCCGGGAACCGCAGCCGTCGTAATGAGGGCATCGCAGTCGCTGACGTACGGAGCCAATGAGTCCTGCTGACGCTGGGCTCGGTCGTCGCTCATCTCACGCGCATAACCGCCCGCGCCCTCGATTACATCGAGGTTGAGATCAACAAAGGTGGCTCCCATCGATCGAACTTCGTCGGCACTGGCCGCCCGTACGTCGTACGCCGACACCACTGCGCCAAGTCGCCGCGCTGTGGCGATCGCTTGCAGGCCCGCGACTCCAGCGCCCAACACGAGGACCTTCGCGGGCGGGATGGTGCCTGCCGCCGTCATGAAGAGAGGAAAGAACTTGGGCAACCGGTCCGCAGCGACGAGCGCC
>JBBRTC010000006.1:0-60095 GCA_038244765.1 Candidatus Nanopelagicales bacterium
GCAGCGATTTCTACGAACGCGCGAGCGTCCAGCATCTCGACTCGACCCACCGCCTCTTCGAGGCTGCGGAAGCCCAGTGACGCCAGCGTCTCACGGACTTCTTGAGCGATGAAGTGGAAGAAGTTGACGACGAACTCGGGCTGCCCGGTGAAACGTTCGCGCAGCACCGGGTTTTGCGTCGCGACGCCGACGGGACATGTGTCCAGGTGACACACCCGCATCATGACGCACCCCATCACGACCAGCGGCGCGGTCGCGAAACCGAACTCCTCAGCACCGAGCAACGCAGCGATGACGACGTCACGACCGGTCTTCAGTTGCCCATCGGTCTGCACAACAACCCGGTCACGCAACCCGTTGAGGAGCAACGTTTGTTGCGTCTCCGCGAGACCCAACTCCCAAGGGCCGCCGGCGTGTTTGAGCGAAGTCAACGGTGAGGCACCCGTGCCGCCGTCGTGGCCCGAGATCAAGATGACGTCGGCATGCGCCTTCGATACTCCAGCGGCGACTGTCCCGACTCCGACTTCGGATACCAATTTCACGTGGATGCGGGCGCGCGGATTGGCGTTCTTCAGATCGTGAATTAACTGGGCAAGGTCTTCGATTGAGTAAATGTCGTGATGCGGCGGGGGGGAAATGAGCCCGACGCCAGCAGTGGAGTGCCGCGTCTTTGCGATCCACGGATAGACCTTGTGTGCGGGCAATTGGCCGCCCTCGCCGGGCTTGGCACCTTGGGCCATCTTGATCTGAATGTCATCGGCGTTGACGAGATATTCGCTGGTCACTCCGAACCGACCCGACGCGACCTGCTTGATCGATGAGCGACGCGAATCACCGTTGGCGTCGGGGACGTAACGCTCTGGATCCTCGCCACCTTCGCCGGTGTTGCTCTTCGCCCCAATCCGGTTCATCGCAATAGCGAGAGTCTCGTGGGCTTCCTTCGATATGGATCCATACGACATTGCACCGGTTGAAAAGCGGGTGAGAATCGATTCGATCGGCTCCACCTCATCGATGGAGAGGGAGGGGCGAGCTCCTTGCTTGAACTCGAACAGTCCCCGAAGGGTCATCAATCGTTGCGATTGCTCATTGACACGGTCGGTGTACTGGCGGAAAACGTCGAGGCGCCCTTCCCGTGTCGCGTGTTGCAGCCGGAACACAGTCTCGGGATCAAATAGATGCAGCTCCCCTTCGCGACGCCATTGGTATTCACCACCGACATCAAGTCGCCGATGGGCCGGCGCAATACCGGTGGGGGGGTACGCCGTGGCGTGGCGTGCCTCGACTTCGGTCGCGAGAATGTCGAGTCCGACGCCCCCTAGTCGCGATACCGTCCCGCTGAAGTAGCGCGCGACGACGTCGTGCGACAGGCCGATGGCTTCGAAGACCTGGGCGCCTCGATACGAAGCGACCGTGGAAATGCCCATCTTCGACATGACTTTGAGTACGCCTTTGCCCAATGCTTTGACCAAGTTGCGGACGGCCTTCTCCGGGGTGACGCCCTCGAGCACTCCCCCACGAACCAAGTCTTCGACAGTTTCCATCGCGAGGTACGGGTTGACCGCCGCAGCGCCGTAGCCGATCAGCAGTGCCACGTGGTGGACCTCTCGGACATCGCCAGCCTCGATCAGGAGGCCCACCATCGTTCGGGTGCGTTCCCGAACGAGGTGATGGTGCACAGCGCTGCAGAGCAGGAGTGAAGGAATAGGTGCGAGATCGGCGTCCGAGTCACGGTCCGAGAGCACGATGAAGCGCTTGCCTTGGCGAATTAGGTCATCGACCTCGCGAAAGATTTCTTCCAACCGTGCTTCTAGCGCCGCACCGCCGCCATCAACTTTGTAAAGCCCCGAGACCCGGGCGCCACTGAAGCCGGGCAAGTCACCATCGGCATTGATGTGCAGGATTTTCGCGAGCTCGTCGTTGTCGATGACGGGGAATGGGAGCAAGACCTGACGAGCGTGCGCGGGAGTTGCATCGAGCAGGTTGCCCTCGGGTCCAATCGCCGATGCCAACGACGTTACAATCTCTTCGCGAATGGCATCCAAAGGCGGGTTGGTGACCTGCGCGAAGAGTTGAGTGAAGTAGTCGAAGAGCAGGCGGGGACGGTCGGACAGCACTGCGATTGGCGTGTCGGTTCCCATCGAGCCGAGCGCCTCACCACCACTACGCGCCATCGGCGATAACAGAATGCGGAGGTCCTCTTCGGTGTAGCCAAAGGTGCGCTGACGCCGAATCACCGAGGCGTGCGGATGGACGATGTGCTCCCGCTCAGGCAAGTTGTCGAGATGGATGACTCCCGCGTGCAACCACTCGGCGTACGGCGCCTCGGCCGCGAGTTCTGCCTTGATCTCGTCATCTTCAACGATGCGCCCCGCCACCGTATCGACGAGGAACATCCGACCAGGCTGGACACGGCCCTTGCGGACGACGTTCGCCGGGTCAATATCGAGCACACCAGCCTCACTTGCCAACACGACTAAGCCGTCATCGGTGACCCAGAAACGCCCTGGGCGCAGACCGTTGCGGTCGAGCACCGTGCCGATGACTGACCCGTCGGTAAATGCAATGTTCGCCGGCCCATCCCACGGCTCCATAAAAGTGGAGTGAAACTCGTAAAACGCGCGACGCGACGGTTCCATCTCGGCGTGGTTCTCCCACGCCTCCGGAATCATCATCAGTACGGCGTGCGGGAGGCTCCGGCCGCCGAGATGTATGAGTTCGAGGACCTCATCAAAGGACGCAGAGTCCGAACCGCTCGGGGTGCAGATCGGGAAGAGCCGGGACAGGTCACCGCCGATCACGTCGCTCGTCAGCGTGGCTTCACGGGCACGCATCCAGTTTCGGTTCCCCTTGACTGTGTTGATCTCGCCGTTATGCGCCACCAATCGATATGGGTGTGCCAGCGGCCAGGACGGGAAGGTGTTCGTGGAGAAACGCGAATGCACGAGCGCGAGCGCGGACACAACGCGTGGGTCGGACAGATCGGGAAAAAAGGGCTCGAGTTGGCCAGTCGTCAACATGCCCTTGTAGACCAGGGTGCGGGCCGACAGCGACGAGAAGTAGACATCTGCCTCACGCTCAGCGCGTTTGCGCACACAGAAGGCGAGCCGCTCAAGCCCGATGCCAACGAGTCGGGCACCTGGCGACGAAACGAACACCTGGGCGAACCGGGGCATCACGCTTTGAGCCGTACGCCCAACCAGCGCGGGATCGATCGGCAGGTTCCGCCAACCGAGAAGTTCCAGTCCTTCTTCGCCGACAATCTGCTCGATCTGGGAGCGGGCTTTCACCTCGGCGGCATCGTCGTCGGGCAGGAAAGCGATGCCGACGGCGTAGTGACCCGCGGCTGGAAGGGGGAACTCGCACACCGCACGCAGGAACCCATCGGGAACCTGGATCAAGATCCCAGCACCGTCTCCGCTGTCAGGTTCGCTACCCGACGCGCCACGGTGATCGAGGTTGCGAAGCGCGGTGAGGGACTTAACGACGATGTCGTGAGTTGGCTTACCGGTTAGCGTCGCGACAAAGGCGACACCGCAGGCATCGTGTTCGAAATCGCTCGAATACAGGCCCTCATCGGGCCTTTTCGTTGATAGCGAATGCATGGCCGCTCCCGTCGTCACAGGCTTGCCGAGCCCGCGAGGGCAATAGGCGAGCTGGTGGTGCAGGGGACGACGTTGGCCCAACTGCGTGGCCACACCGTACAGGCCCCCTCGTGGGGGCGCGCAAGTCCTTTCCCTTACCCCTTTCCCCGCTCCTTTCCCAGGTCCTTTCCCAGGTCCTTTCCCGTGGTTAAGAGTTTGCGCCGCTTGGCCTGCTTCGCGACAAAGACCACGGTTCATGCCCATAATGACCGGCAGACTTCCCCGTGAAGGGGGTCGGGACGAGGATGACGGGAGGCGCTTCGGTGGCGCGATATCTGACCCGCCGTCTCGCCACCGGGGTTCTGTTGGTGTTCCTCGCCACCACGCTGGCCTTTCTATTGGCCTAATTCACAATGCACCCGCGCGACAACTACCTGCAAAAAAACCCTCCGATCCCGGAGAGTTCGATTAACCAGAAGCTCGACGAGATCAACCAGAACGATCAAACTCCGATCTTCGAGCGCTATGGAACGTGGATCAGCGGCATCGCCCGCGGCGATTTCGGCTTGACCGTCGACAGCAAGAGCATCAACGAAGAAATGGGCCGACGCGTTGGTGTCACATTGCGACTGCTGCTGGTCGGCAGCATCTTCGGCGCCATCTTTGGGGTGCTCCTTGGAGTGTGGGGTGCGCTGCGGCAATACCAAGCGTCTGACCGGCTGATAACGGTCTTTGCGTTCTTCATGTTGGCCACGCCGGTGTTTTTCACGGCGGTGCTACTCAAGTACGGCGCCTTGCAACTCAACCAATTGACCGGACGTCAAATTCTCTATTACACCGGTGAGACGTCGGTCGGCATCACTGGCTCAACGCCGCAACTGTTGCTCGACCGCGTGCAGCACCTGATCCTCCCGACGCTCGCGATCGCCCTCGGCGAAATCGCCCTCTATAGCCGCTACCAACGCAGCGCGATGCTCGATGTGTTGGGAAGTGACTATCTGCGTACGGCCCAAGCCAAGGGACTCACGCGACGCAAGACCTTCTATAAGCACGGTCTACGTACGGCGCTCATTCCGATGACCATCTGGTTTGCCTTTTCTTTTGGCACGTTGATCGTCGGCGCGACCTTTACCGAAGTCATTTTCTCGTGGCCCGGCATGGGAGCCTGGTTCGTTGACTCTGTCCGCAAGCAGGACATCAACGTCGCCGCGGCAACGACGCTCTTTACCGCAGTGTTGGTACTCTTTTCGACCTTCCTTGCCGACGTGATGCGTGCGATCCTCGATCCGAGGGTGAGGACAGGCTGATGGCACTTGAACCGTTAATCCCCGATCAAGTCCTCCATGAGCCCGCCGCCCTGGATGGAAGTCTCGAAGCTGCCCTTGACGGCGGAATCGCGTCTGACGGCGCTAGTACGCAACAGGCCCTATCGCGCGGACAACTGGTCTGGCGACGGTTCCGACGAAACCGAGCCGGGATGGGGGGAATCATCGTTTTGGGGGCGCTCTTTGCGCTGGCGTTCATCGGTCCACATCTGACCCAATGGTCCTACGAAGACATCGACCCCAACGCATTCCTCAAGCCGCCCTCGAGTACGCACTGGTTCGGCACCACTCAGATCGGTCAAGACGTCTTCGCCCAAACCATGCGCGGGCTGCAAAAGTCTCTCATCATTGGACTTTTGGTCGGCGTGATCTCGACGTCGATCGCCGCTGTTGTAGGTGCCACCGCTGGCTACTTCGGCTCGTGGGTCGAGAACATCAATCTGTTCACGGTGTCGCTGTTGCTCGTGCTCCCCGACTTCCTCATCTTGGCGATCATCAGTCCACGCCTCCACGACTCGTCGTGGCTCTGGTTCGTACTCCTGTTGTCAATATTCAGTTGGACGCTCACTGCCCTAGTGATTCACAGTCTGACGCTGTCGCTGAAGCAGCGAGAGTTTGTCCATGCGGCCAGATTCATGGGCGTGCCGTCGCGAACCATCATCGCCCGTCACATCCTTCCCAACATGGCGTCGTTCTTGATCATCGATGCCACCATCACCGTGGGGGCAGCGGTACTCCTCGAAACTGGGTTGTCGTACTTCGGCTTCGGTATTCAACCGCCAGACGTGTCGCTGGGCACGTTGATTGCCGATGGCACGGCGTCCGCGCTCACCTTCCCTTGGCTCTTCCTGTTCGCCGGTGGGTTCCTCGTCGTGATGGTCTTGGCCGTTAGTGTCATCGGGGACGCCCTCCGAGACGCGGTCGATCCCCAGTCGACGGCGCGGGCCTCATGAGGATTCGCACATGACGGACTTCCTGATGACGGACAGCCTGATGACGGACTTTCTGATGACGGACAGCCTGTGACGACGCCGATCTTGTCGGTCCGCGATCTGGTCGTGCGGTTTACCAGCGAAGCCGGGCCAGTACACGCCGTACGCGGGGTGAACTTCGATGTTTTCCCCGGCGAGGTGCTCGGCATCGTTGGCGAATCGGGGTCCGGTAAATCGGTAACTTCGTTGGCGACGATGGGATTGCTACCGCCCTCGGCGTACGTCGAGGGATCCGTGTCCCTTGAAGGCCAAGAAATGCTTGGCCTCTCTGACGCGTCGCTATCCAAGATCCGGGGTCGCGAAATTGCGATGGTCTTCCAAGACCCGCTCTCGGCCTTCACGCCGGTGTACACGATCGGAAATCAAATCGCTGAAGCCGTCAAGGTTCACAACAAGGTGTCGAAGGCGGCCGCGATGAGCCGCGCAGTGGAATTGCTGCGCCTCGTCGGGATTCCGGACCCCGAATCTCGGGTCAATTCGTTTCCACACGAGTTCTCCGGTGGTATGCGCCAACGCGCGATGATCGCGATGGCGATCGCGAACAATCCACGCGTCATCATCGCCGATGAGCCAACCACCGCACTCGACGTCACCGTGCAAGCCCAGGTGTTGGAAGTCCTGGCCAAGGCACAAGATGAAACCGGCGCGGCGATGATGCTCATCACCCACGACCTCGGCGTCGTGGCCGGAATCGCGGACCGAGTGGCGGTCATGTACGGCGGACGCATCGTCGAGTCCGCCCCGGTAGATCCGCTGTTCGCTGAGCCCCGGATGCCGTACACACTCGGACTGCTAGGTGCCATTCCTCGACTGGATAGCGGGCGGACGGCACTGATCCCGATCGACGGCACCCCACCCTCGATGGTGAATTTGCCGGCCGGCTGTCCATTCGCGCCTCGCTGCCCAGCGGTCATCGACGAGTGTCGAACCCGCGAACCTGATCTGGTTGCCGTAATCAGCCCCGATCATTTGGCAGCCTGCCACCGAAGTCAGGAAATCAGCGCGGGGATGATCGATGGTGAACCCGTCTTCGCTCACCCCGACATCCCGGAGCTTTCCCGCACTCAGGTCGATCGCGACGATCGCGCAATCGCGCTCGATGTTGCGGGATTGGTCCGGCAATACCCCGTGACCAAGGGCGCGGTCTTCCGACGTCAGGTAGGCACCGTGTACGCCGTCGATGGTGTCAGTCTCGACGTTCGCACCGGCGAAGCGTTGGCGGTCGTGGGCGAATCGGGTTGCGGCAAGACAAGCACGATCATGGAGGTGTTGGAACTTCGCGCCCCTAAGTCCGGTGCGATCACGGTGTTTGGTCGATCGACCGGTGATCTCAGCGAAAGCGATCGTCGACACCTTCGCCGCGATATCTCGGTGGTGTTTCAGGATCCGTTGGCGAGTTTGGACCCGCGTCTTCCGGTCGGCGACATCATCGGAGAACCACTGCTGACCCACGGCATCCCGGCATCACAGCGTCATGCCCGAGTCGCGGAGTTGTTGGGACTAGTTGGCCTGTCCCCGGCACACGCAAACCGATATCCCGGCGAATTCTCCGGCGGCCAACGTCAACGCATCGCCATTGCGCGAGCGCTCGCACTCGACCCGCAACTCGTCGTGCTGGACGAACCCGTCTCCGCTTTGGACGTCTCCGTTCAGGCCGGCGTATTGAATCTGCTGATGGAACTTCGGGCCCGACTCAACCTTGCCTACTTATTCGTCGCCCACGACCTCTCGGTCGTACGCCACCTGGCCGACCGCGTCGCGGTGATGTACCTCGGGCGAATTGTGGAAATAGGTGAAGTCAAGGAGGTGTTCGATCACCCCCATCATCCCTACACCCAGGCGCTTCTCTCGGCAGTCCCGTTACCGGACCCCCCTCGAGAGCGCACCCGGGAGCGGATCGTATTGTCCGGGGACTTGCCCAGCCCGACATTTGCGCACGTGGGCTGCCGATTCCGGTCTCGGTGCTGGTTGGCTACCGAAATCTGCGAAACCACCGATCCTCAACTGCTTTCTACGGATTCGAGTCGGCACCGACTCGATCACGCTTCGGCTTGTCATCACGCTCAAGAGCGCTCGGTCGTGTAACAAGGGCTCACAGATCCATCGCAAACCACTACACCCGCACCAAGCCCCCGCGGGCTACGAAGGGACAGAACGCAATGACCATGACACGAACCCATCGACGAGCGTCGGCGGCGATAGCCGTCGGGCTCACCTTGGCAACTGTGCTATCCGCGTGCGGCAGTAGTAGCACCACCGACAACGGCGGTACGCCGAACGCCGCCACCAACGACATCGCATCGACGCCTCGTGACCAAGTCGCGGAGGGCGGAACGGTTCGCTGGCCAATCGATGAAATTCCATCAAACTTCAACTACAACGAGCTAGACGGTACCTACAGTTCGACGTCGGACATCATGTTGGGAATGCTGCCCACGTCATACAACTTTGACGCCGCGGCAAACGGAACAGTCAACAAGGACTACTTCACCTCAATCGAGTTGACCTCGCAGTCACCACAGACCGTGACTTACACGATCAACCCGAGCGCCAAGTGGAGCGACGGCAAGCCAATCACGGCTGCCGATATGCAAGCACAATGGAAGGCGCTCAACGGCACCGACGCCAAGTTCCTCATCGCATCGTCCACGGGGTACGAGAACGTCGGTAGCGTGACGCAGGGCACCGATGATCATCAGGCAGTCGTGGTCTTCAAGAAGCCGTTTGCGGACTGGAAGAGCTTGTACGCGCCGCTCTACCCGGCGTCGATCAACACGACGCCGGATGCCTTCAACAAGAGTCAGGTCAACGGAATCACCGTCACCGCCGGACCATTCAAATGGGGCGGCTTGGACAAGACGACTCAATCGGTCACTGCGCTTCGCGATGATTCCTGGTGGGGCGACAAGGCCAAGCTAGACAAGATCGTCTACCGAGTTATCACCCCTGATGCGCAGGTGGATGCGCTTGCCAACAAGGAGATCGACTTCATCGACGTTGGTCCCGACGTCAACAAGTTGCAGCGCGCCACTAACACTTCTGGAGTGGTCATCCGACGCGCCGCCGGGCCGAACTTCCGCCACATCACCTTCAACGGAACTGGGCCGATCTTGAAAGATCTGGCCGTACGAACCGCAGTCGCCAAGGGCATCGATCGCCAGCAGATCGCCAATGCCATGCTCACACCACTCGGAGTTACTCCAACAACCTTGGGCAACCACATCTTCATGACGAATCAGACTGGTTACCAGGACAATTCCGCACCCGTGGCGTTCAATCCCGAGGCAGCCAAGACCGCGCTTGATGCAGCTGGGTGGAAGCAGAGTGGGACCTACCGGGCCAAGAATGGGCAGCAATTGACGCTCAACCTCTTGATTCCCACCGGGGTTTCCACCGCTACCCAAGAGTCCGCCCTGATCCAGAAGCAACTCAAGGACATTGGCGTCGAGGTCAAACTGACGTCGCGCGATCAGGACTTCTTCGACTACATCACCGCGGGCAAGTTCGACATGACGATCTTCAGTTGGCTCGGGACGCAATTCCCGGTCTCGTCGTCGAAGTCGATCTACGCCAACCCAAAGGGTGACAACATTCAGCAAAACTTCGCCCGCGTCGGTAGCCCAGAGATCGACGCTAGCTTCGACAAGGCGACCGCTGAACTCGATGCCACGAAGGCCATCGCGATCGCCAACGACACGGACAAGTTGATTTGGCAAGAAGTCCACTCGATGACGACTTACCAGCGCCCCGACATCAAGGCTTGCGTGTCGACCTTGGTGAACTACGGAGCACTGGGATTCGGCACCGCGACCTATGCAAACATCGGTTTCGCCAAGTCCGCATCACCCGCGGCCTCCTGACGAATCGGTGTCCTAACAACAGATGCGCCCCCCGGAAATCCGGGGGGCGCATCTGTTTCGATGTGCTACCCGATTCCGACGCCCACCAAGTGACCGACAACCCAGGTCAAGCCTGCGGCTGCACCACCGATGACTAACAAGCGCGCTCCCGAGTACCACCACGAACGCGAGGTCACTTGCGAGACCAACACACCAACGAGGAAGAGCGCAACGAGCGAAGCGATGAGCGATGGCAGGATCGTGACGGCACCAGCCAAATACGGAAAGACCGGAATGCTCGCGCCGATGGAAAAGGACACGAAAGACGATCCGGCTGCGATCCACGGCGACGGAAGATCATCGAGGGTCAGCCCGATCTCTTCGCGGGAATGAACCTCAAGGGCCTTGGCCGGATCCCTGGTGAGTTGCCGGGCGACCTCAACGGCAAGAGTGTGGTCGAGTCCTCGGGACTCCCACAGGCCAGCCAGTTCGGCCATCTCAGCTTCTGGACGGCGTTCGAGTTCAAGTCGCTCAATCTCGATTTCGGCGCGAGCCAGTTCGGCCTGGGATGCCACCGAGGTGTACTCCCCCGCTGCCATGGAAAAAGCGCCTGCGGCCAACCCGGCAAGGCCCGCCAGGAAGATCGCGGTTCGCTCACTGCTGTTGGAGGTTCCGAGACCCGAGGCGCCTGCGGCAACTCCGGCCATCAGCGCAAAGTTGGACACCAAACCGTCCATAATGCCGAAGACTGCCGGACGCAACCAACCGCCCGTGACATCGCGATGATCATTGTGGACTTCGGCGGGAACTGTGATCTTGCTGCTGTCAGTCATGCGAGACCTCCTCACTCAACTGTAGTTCCCGGTTCAGATTCTGAAGGGTCGTGGTGGCGCCGTACGTCGCTCTCACGCCCCGGGTGTCGTCGATTGGAAAGAACGAGGTAGGTGAGCGCACCCATAATCACCACAATCGATGTGAAGACATTGAATCGGATCCCGAAGATGTGATTGGCGTCATCAATTCGCAGCGCCTCGATCCATCCTCGACCGCAGCTGTAGAGCAAGACGTACAGCGCGAAGACCCGGCCATGTCCCATGGTGAAACGTCGGTCCGCCCAGATGAGAACAATCGCGACGCCAACACACCACAAGGATTCATAGAGAAACGTGGGATGAAAGGTCGCGAATTGCTCGTAGCCCACAGGCCTGTTTGCTGGTGAGATCTCCAACCCCCAAGGCAGCGTGGTGGGACCACCGAAGAGTTCCTGGTTGAACCAATTGCCGAAGCGACCGATCGCCTGCGCCAGCACTATTCCCGGCGCGATCGCGTCCCCAAACGGCGGGAGCAAAATGCCACGACGCCGACAGCCAATCCACGCCCCCACTCCGCCGAGAACGACCGCACCCCAAATACCGAGGCCGCCGTCCCAGATTCGAAGTGAGGCGACAAAGCCACGGCCGTCGGGGCCGAAGTAGGTGTACCAGTCCGTTGACACGTGGTAGAGCCGACCGCCGACCACACCAAATGGCACAGCCCAAATCGCGACATCGGCAACGTCGCCAGCCCGACCGCCGCGAGCAAGCCATCGCCGGTTCCCTACATAGATCGCCACAAAGATGCCGACCAAAATCGACAGCGCGTAGCCGCGAATCGGCAATGGTCCGACGTTCCAGACGCCTTGCTCTGGACTCGGGATGAAGGCGAGCACACTCTGCGCATCGATCACGTAGGTCAACCGGTCGCTTGCGAGATCAAATCAGCGAGTGAGGCCATGTCATTGAGTTGCTCAGGCGTGAGTTCCTTGTTGTCGAATCCCTTGCCCGTGAGGTACGCCGTGGGCGTCCCCGGCACTCCGGCGCTGGAGAAGATCGATGCGCTGTTGTTTACCCAGCCGTTGTATTTCTGCGCGTTGAAGCACTGCTCGAATGTGGTCAACGCATCGCCTTCGATTCCGACCTGTTTGCCGAAGTCCAGAAGCTGCGAATCGGAGAATCCGGCACCTTCAACAGCAGGTTGATTCGCGAAGACGATTGAGTGGTACTCGGCGGCCTTGCCCGCATCGATCGCGCAACCCCAGGCGGCCGTGGCACGCAGAGACGATTGATTGGACTGCGGATGGCTGGGATCCAAGAAGGTTGTCGGCCGCCACATCAACCGAACTTTGCCGTCGTCGGCCAACTTGAGGATCTCTGCCCCGTGTGTACGCTCGAGATTCCCGCAACCTGGACACTGGAAGTCCTCCCAGATTTGTAGTTCCGGTTTCGATGCGCCCGCCGTCCCTTGGTTGACGCCGTACGTCGGTGAAGTCACTCCCTTGGGAAGTGCAGCGTTGCCGCTGAATGTGGGCGTCGGCACCGGATCGGCGCTTTTCTTCGTCAACAGCGGTACCGCGATGATCGCGCCAACGACCAAGACGACGACCACGCCAGCGATCACTCGAAATCGCGTCTCTCGTCGACGGTCGGCGGCGAGAGCAGCCGCATGCGCCTGCCGAGCCTGATCCCGGGCAGACTTGTCACCCTTGGGCTTCGCCCCCGGCTTGGCGCCCTTGGTCTTGTCGCTCATGCGTTCAACTCCTCGTTTTCGCTCACGCCGTACTCATTCAACTCGTGGTCAATCGGTCGTCGGTCCAGGGCCCAGCGCGTCGACGGCCATATCGCCAACCAGGCGGCACAACCCACAAAGAAGAAGTCCCGAACCAGATCGACGATGTAGCGCGGCACCTTGTCGACTGGATCAGGCAAGAAGGGAATCAACGACGTGCCTCGCCCGAAGCATCCGCACTGCACGTCGTACCCGCGGATCCACACGCTCGCGATCCCGACAATGAACGCAGCCTGGAGGATGAAGGTAACAATCGCAGCAATGCGGGTGAACAGACCCACGAGCAACAACACACCGAGCAGAACCTCGACGCCGGGAAGCACCCAGCCCAGCGTGGTGGCCCAACTAGCAGGAAAGATGCGGAAACCCACGATCTGTTCGCGGGCTCCATCGGGCTCGCGCAACTTGAGGATTCCGGCGAAGAGCCAGACGTAGGCGAGCCATAATCGGATGACCAAGCCGACCGTGGGATTGCCCCAGAGCCGCCTCATCACGCGTCAGCTGCCAAGGTCGTCAGGTCATCGCGAAGGTCGCCGACAGGGGTACCCGGCAACCACAAGACCGATGCCTTGTGGCCAGGCCCAAATCCGATCAACTGGGCGCCGTGCCCGACCTCATATCCCCCTGCACCCGCCGCCTTACTGCTCGCGCTTCCGGTGAGTGCGACGCCGAGGGCGTCAGCAGCGCTCTGAATGGTCGTGAGACTTCCCGTCAAGCCAACAAATGTTGGATCGAAACGGGCGAGGTACGCCCGCATCGTCGCCGCATCGTCTCGGGCCGGATCGACAGTCACGAAGTCGAGGCCCACCTTGCTGCGCACACTGGGATCCAAACGCCGCATCGCTGCAGCCGCATCGGCGAGTTGCGTCGCACACACATCAGGACAACGGGTGTATCCAAAAAAGACAACGGTCACAGGTTTCGGCAGACCGTCACCAGGCCACGTGACGGTATGTCCGTCGACATCGGTCCACGACGCAGCCGGCAGCGCGTACGGCGTAGTGAGTGAGGTCCCCTTGAAACGCGAACTCGCAGCAGAGTCCCCGCCCACGGAATTGATGACGGCAGCGGCCCCGTTGTTCGCCGGTTTCGTATCGGCCGTCCTGGCGCAGCCACTGAGCGCGATCGCAAGCCCGGCCAGAGCAATGATCCCGCGCTTCACGCACGAACCCCGCCCTGTCGAAAACCGCCCTGTCGAAAACCGCCCTGTCGAAAACCGCTCTGTCGACCGCCGCTCTGTCGAACACCGCGAGCAAGTTCATGAGCCAACTCTGCGACAGCCTTGACACCAGCCTTCGGGGTTGAGGCGTCAAGCAAGCAGCGCACGAACGCCGAACCCACAATCACCCCATCGGCAAACGACGCGACCTCGGCGGCCTGTTCGCCAGTAGACACCCCAAGGCCCACTGCGATCGGCAAGTCGGTCACCAGGCGAGTGCGCGCGACAAGTGCTTCGGCGGCACCGGACACGCTGGCCCGAGCCCCGGTAACACCCATCGTTGACGCGGCGTACACAAATCCCGAGCCAGCAGCGGTCACAATCCGCAGTCGCTCTTCGGTCGATGAGGGCGCGACCAAGAGGACCCGATCGAGGTCGTGGGCCTTCGCGGCCGCGAGCCAGGGGCCGCCCTCCTCGGGCGTGAGATCCGGCGTGATCACTCCAGCACCTCCAGCGTGAGCGAGGTCCCCCGCAAACCTCTCGACGCCGTAGCGCTCCACTAAGTTCCAATACGTCATCACTAGCGTGGGAGCACCCGTACTCGCCACGGCAGCCACGACGCGCAGGCTGTCGGCAGTTGTGTTTCCGTTGCGCAACGCCATCTCGGTCGCCGCCTGAATCGTCGGCCCGTCCATGAGTGGATCGGAGTACGGCAAACCGACCTCGACGATGTCCACACCGGCGTCAACCATCGCCAGCAACGCGTCGATCGACTCCTGATGGGTGGGAAAGCCCGCAGGCAAATACCCGACCAGAGCCGCCCTGCCCTCAATGCGCGTCGTGGCGAACACCTCGGCCAATCGCACACTTCCCACCTCACGCGTGCTTGGCTCAGTCGCGCTTGGCTCACCCGGGCTTGGCTCAGTCATCGAGCACGCCGAACCAGGCGCCCGCGGTCGCGACGTCCTTGTCGCCGCGCCCGGAGAGATTGATCAAGATGGTTGGTTCGCGACCAAGATCTTGTGCGAGTTGGGGGCCTAATTTCAGAACTCCCGCCAACGCGTGCGCGCTCTCGATGGCTGGGATGATTCCCTCGGTACGGCACAACAGCGAGAACGCGTCCATAGCTTCGGTGTCGGTGACCGGCTCGTACGTCGCGCGGCCAGTATCAGCGAGCCACGCATGTTCGGGTCCGACGCCCGGATAGTCCAGCCCCGCGCTAATCGAATGTGATTCGATCGTTTGGCCGTCGTCGTCTTGCAGGATGTAGGACCGAGAACCGTGCAGCACACCGACATCACCACCGGTGATTGCGGCCGCGTGTCGTCCCGTCCCGACCCCATCGCCGCCGGCTTCGTATCCGTACAGGCGCACATCGGGATCATCGATAAATCCAGAAAAGATCCCCATCGCATTGGATCCGCCGCCGATGCAAGCAGCAACGGCGTCGGGAAGTCGTCCCGTGCGTTCCAGCACTTGAGCGCGCGATTCGATCCCGATGACGTGGTGGAAGGTTCGCACCATCTCCGGAAAGGGAGCTGGTCCAGCGACAGTGCCAATGAGGTAGTGCGTGTTGTCGACGTTGGTGACCCAGTCGCGCATCGCTTCGTTCATTGCATCTTTGAGGGTACGGCTGCCCGCCAAGACCGGGATGACGTCCGCACCGAGCAACCGCATTCGCGCCACATTGAGTGCTTGGCGTTTGGTGTCTTCCTCACCCATGTAGACGACGCACTCGAGGCCCATCAGCGCAGCAGCAGTGGCGGTCGCCACCCCATGTTGTCCGGCACCGGTTTCGGCGATGACACGCGTTTTGCCCATGCGCACGGTCAGCAGCGCTTGGCCGAGCACGTTGTTAATTTTGTGCGATCCAGTGTGGTTGAGATCCTCACGCTTCAACAGGATCCGTGCATTGCCGGCATGAGCCCCAAACCGCGGCGCTTCGGTCAGCGGAGTTGGTCGACCGCTGTAATCCCGAAGAAGTTGATCGAGTTCGTTGCCAAAGTCAGGGTCTCGTTGCGATTGTCGAAACGCTGCGTCCAACTCATCCAGGGCCGCCATGAGCGCCTCTGGAACAAACCGACCGCCGTACTTTCCGAAATGGCCACGTTGATCCGGAGAAGCATGTTGATCCGGAGAAGCATGTTCATCAGGTGAAGCATGCTCATCTGGAGAAGCGAGTTGATCAGCTGACGTCATGGGCGCCCGTGATGCGTCGCCGGATGCGCCCCCGCGGTGACGAGATCGTGAACGGCCGTCCGTGGGTCCTTACCGGTGACGAGGCTCTCGCCCACAAGTACGGCGTCGGCTCCGCAGTTCGCGTAAGCGAGTAGATCGTGTGGGCCGCGCACGCCCGATTCGGCGATCTTGATGCAGTAGTCTGGGATCCGCGGTGCGAGCTGAGCAAAAGTGTCGCGGTCAACTTCGAGCGTCTTGAGATTGCGCGCGTTGACGCCGATGATCGTTGCGCCCGCGTCGATTGCACGAACCACTTCTTCTTCGTCGTGAACCTCCACCAACGCCGTCAAGCCAAGGCTTTCCGCGCGTTCGATGAGTGACGTAAGAGCCGACTGCTCCAGTGCAGCCACGATGAGGAGGGCCAAATCGGCGCCGTGGGCACGCGCCTCGAAGAGCTGATACGACGACACGATGAAGTCCTTGCGAAGCACGGGAATGTCCACGGCGGCGCGCACGGCAACGAGATCGTCCAGGGAACCGCCAAAGCGTCGGCCTTCAGTCAGCACGCTGATGCAATGGGCACCGCCTGCTTCGTACTCCTGGGACAAGGCCGCCGGGTCCTCGATCGCGGCTAAGTGGCCTCGACTCGGGCTCGACCGCTTCACCTCGGCGATGACAGCCACTCCATCGGCGCTGAGCACCGCCGTTGCGTCACGGGCGGGCCTGGTGTCGACCAGCTTCGCCTTGAGGTCGTCGAGCGAGACGGACTCTTGTCGAACGGCGAGGTCCAGGCGTACGCCAGCGATGATGGTGTCGAGCACATTCATCGCGGTACTTAGTCCGCCACCGGGGCGCCCATGCCCATCATGGCCATGACCTTGCCAACTACTCCACCAAGGATCGCGATACCAAACGACACATAGAGCAGCGGCCAGTTACCGAAGATCACCGCGAACGCCCCGATCACGAAGGCAACCGTGATGATCACCACGGCCGTCCACGCGGCAGGCGTGTGTCCGTGACTCTCGTGATGCTCGTTGGCCATGGGCCCTCCCTTGTCGCGCTGCCGGGTCGGATTCGTCCTGAACTCATCGGGTCACCACGTCTGTACGTCATTCTGACAGCCCGCTGACGTGTCTTCCGTCAGGGTCCTTCCGTCAGGGTCGGATCGACACCGTGCTCGAGGGCATCCCAGGCATCCTTCGGTGCAATCTGCCGGGCCTCGGCCACAGCACCCGATGTGGTGGAGTTGAGGCTGGACGGCTCGAAACTGGTCCGCTCATATCGCGACGACATCGTCGGCCACCGGGCCCCGCGGATCAACACGACAGCCGAGCCCAGCAGCGCAACGATCGAACCAACCAGCGCCACCAGCCACCACGCCGAATCGCTGGATCGAGCCGACACCGCGACCGAAACGCTCCCCACGCTCAACAGCACCAGCAAAAGCCCGACCACTTGTCGGCCCCGACGCCGAGTCGGCAGGACCGCGAGTATCGTCAAGGCGGTGAGCAGCGCCAGCGCGGGTCCGGTCGGCTCCACGTCGGCTCCCGTACGCGCGGGTTCGCACGTCGGGCCAAGCGACCCAAAACACGAGGCGGCGGGGGCCCAGGTACGCGAGTACGCCCACCACGTGATCACCGAGCCAACGATCACGACCAGCAGGGTCATGGCGTACTCGCGTTTCGCAGTCACTGGGGTCTCGTCACGCGCTTGAGGTCGCGACGACGGGCGCGAGCGTTTGGGCAATCGCGATAGCGCGAAGGACCGCCATCGCCTTACTCCGACATTCTGCGTCCTCGGTCGCAGGGTCCGAGTCCGCGACGAGGCCGGCGCCAGCTTGCACATAGGCGACTCCGTCACGCATCAAGGCGGTACGGATCGCGATCGCCGTGTCCATGTCGCCAGCGAAATCCAGATAACCCACGGCGCCCGCGTACAGCCCTCGTCGCGAGGGTTCCAACTCGTCGATGATCTCCATCGCGCGTGGCTTGGGTGCTCCCGACAGGGTTCCCGCGGGGAAGGTCGCGGCCAGCAGGTCGTACGCCGTTCTCGGGTGACCAGCCTCATCGCTGCCCAGCGCGCCAACGACAGTCGACACGATGTGCATGACGTGGGAGTACTTCTCCACCGACATGAAGTCAACGACCTCGACGCTGCCCGGCTCACAAACGCGACCGAGGTCATTGCGTCCCAGGTCAACCAGCATCAGGTGTTCGGCGCGTTCTTTCGCGTCGGCGAGCAAGTCTTCGGCAAGAGCCGCGTCCTCCTCGGCGGTTGCGCCACGTGGTCGAGTGCCGGCCAACGGATGGAGCAACGCGCGGCCTCGGGTGAGTTTGACCAGCGCCTCCGGGCTCGAGCCGACAACGTCGAAGCCGTTGGCATCTGCGGTGAGGGCCGGAAAGCGGAAGAGGTACATATACGGGCTGGGGTTTGACACCCGCAGGACCCGGTAGATGTCGAGCGCCGTTGCCGTCGTGTCGACCTCAAAGCGTTGCGACAGCACAATTTGAAAGGCATCGCCGGCCCGTATGTACTCCTTGCTGATCTCAACACCCGCGAGGTAGTCATCGCGACTCGTACGTTCCCGATAAGTCGCAACTGCATCGGGGTCGTAGGTGGCAACGCTTGGCGGGGTCGGTTGCGCGAGCGCAGACTCCATCGCATCGAGACGCACAACGGCGTCGTTCCACGCGTCGTCAACCCGGTCACTCGTGTCGTCGTAGTTAATGGCATTCGCAATCAGGATGACCGTGCCATCAGCATGATCGAGAACAGCGAGGTCAGTCGCCAACAGCATCGCCAATTCCGGCACCCCGAGTTCATCAGGATTCGCGTCCGGCAATCGCTCCCACCGCCGTACGGCGTCGTAGCCGATCATCCCGACGAGACCACCGGTCAGTGGTGGAAGCCCTTCAAGCACGCCATCCCAATGGTCGGTGTGCAAGGCGGCGATCGTGTCGCGCAGCGCGTGCAATGGGTTGCCTGATGTCGGAACGCCAACGGGCGGGTTTCCCGTCCATTTCGTTTCGCCGTCGACCGATGTCAGCATCGCCGCGCTGTGTACGCCGATGAACGAATAGCGCGACCACACTCGCCCATGCTCGGCAGACTCGAGCAGGAACGTTCCTGGTCGCTCCTCAGCGAGTTTTCGATAGAGACCGACGGGGGTTTCGCCGTCGGCCAACAGTCTGCGTACGACCGGAATCACCCGCCGACTTGCCGCCAATTCTCGGAACTTGGCGAGGTCAGGTGTCGCCAATCCCGGTCCACTCACCGTCAGTGTCACTGCGAACTCTCTCGCTCGCTCGCAGGAAGAACGACGGCATCGAGAACGCCCCCATCAAAGCAGGTGTGCGCTCCGGTGTGGCAGGCCGGACCGACTTGATCAACTTTCACCAGAACCGTGTCGCCATCACAATCGAGTCGCACCTCGCGGACGTACTGCACGTGACCGCTGGTCTCGCCCTTGACCCACAAGGACTGTCGGCTGCGGCTGAAGTACGTCGCGCGCCCGGTGCTCAGGGTGAGTCGTAGCGATTCGTCATTCATCCAGGCAACCATCAGCACCTCGCCGGATGTCGCATCTTGGGCGACAGCGGGCAGGAGGCCCGCCCCATCTCGACGAAGCCTCGCGGTGAGTAGCTCAAACTCCTGGGCGTTCTCTACTGGGGCGTTCTCTGCTGAGGGGTTCTCTGCTGGGGGGTTCTCTGCTGGCACGACGCCATCTAATCCGACTAACCCCCCTCCACGTCCACGAGGTATCGATGAACCATGGACCCGAGAACGACGAAAGCGCCCGTGATCGCAATCACACCAGTCAGCGAGAACCCGTAGGGACGGCCAAGCGCGGACGTGATCCAGAGCGCGCCGGGCACCGACGGTGGCGCGAATGCGGTGACGAGGACGAACAGAAGCAGAACCCCTTCACACCATCCGAGAACTTCGGCCCTGAGGCGGTCTCTCGACGCGCCAACTGCGCTGATCACGATCGACAGGCTCAGAATCGCGACGAACCCCACCAACACGCTCAGATGCGAGATCACAGCGTCGACGTAGCTCTGCTGATACCGATCGGTGGGAGCCCCTCCCGCGGCCACCGCGCGTAGCGAGAAATAGGCAAGAAGGCTCGACGACGCCACTAACGATCCTTGGCCGATGGCGAATGCGAAGACCCATGAGGGGAGACGGCTTGGCTCAGATCTTGCGACTGGCGAATGCGGCGCTGACGCCGGTGGTTTTGCCAGCACGGGCGGCGATTCGCGGAGGGCAGGAGTGGCGCCAAAGAACTCGTAATGAGGAACCTGCCCACCAGGGACATCCACGCGAGTCACCTTCGCTCCATTCACACCGGTTTCCGAACACACCTTCACCGGTTCTCGACCCCGAGCGCGTTGGCCTTGACCCCAAATCGCCCACTACTGGCAAGTAGGGCACCATGCAGGCATGACCGAAACCCCCCAGAAGCCCGCTGCCCCCGTCAACGCCCGCGCCCAATCGGAGCGGGCCGCTTTGTGTGATCTGTTCGCGAAGGTCGGCCCCGATGCCCCGACCCTGTGCGAGGGGTGGGCAACCCGCGACCTGGCCTCCCACTTGGTCATTCGGGAGGGTCGCCTCGACGCTAGCGTGGGGGCCTTTTTCGCCCCGCTGAAGGGTTGGACGAAGCACGTTCAAGACAAGAAGGCCCGCCTTGAGTGGCCGACCTTGATCGAGATGGTCCGCACCGGCCCGCCGCGTACGTCGATGATGCGCATCGCGGCGGTCGACGGCGCAGCCAACACGTTGGAATTCGTGATTCACCACGAGGACGTACGCCGCGCAGAGCCCGGTTGGACTGCGCGCGACTTGGATTCAGACTTCGTCGAAGACATCTGGGCCCGCTTGGCGAAATTCGGCCGACTCTTTCGCAACGTGGAAGTTGGCGTCATTCTCGCGCGACCGGATGGTTCGACCCACGTATCCAAAGAAGCCCCTCAAGGCCGCGGATCAGTCACGTTGACCGGAGAGCCCCTCGAGTTGGCACTTCGGGCGTACGGCCGCAAGGAGTCTCTAGTTGAGATCACCGGCGCGGCCGAAGAAATCGTCGCCTTCAACAGCGTGCAGACAGGCTTCTAGCCAACTACGTCGTCCGAACCAGGTGGTCTGAGTCGCGCAGCGCGGCTTTGACGTCGGCGATGCGTAAGTCGCCGAAGTGGAAGACGCTCGCGGCTAGTACTGCATCAGCGCCGGCGTCGACCGCCGGCGGGAAGTCGCCTACTTTGCCGGCGCCACCGCTGGCGATCAACGGTACCGCCACCACCGAGCGCACAAGCCGAATCAGCTCGAGATCGAAGCCGTCCTTCGTCCCGTCGGCATCCATTGAGTTGAGCATGATCTCGCCGGCACCGAGTGTGGCCCCGCGTGCGGCCCACGCAACTGCGTCGATACCGGTGCCCGTACGACCTCCGTGTGTTGTGACTTCAAATCCGGATTTAGTGACGGTGTCTCCCGTGCATCGACGGGCATCGACGGAGAGTACGACGCACTGTGATCCGAACCGCTGCGCGGCTTCGACCAACAACTCCGGGCGCGCGATCGCGGCGGTATTCACGCCCACCTTGTCAGCACCATTGCGCAGCAGTCGATCAAAGTCGTCGACAGTGCGTACTCCCCCGCCCACGGTGAGAGGGATGAACACCTGTTCGGCGGTACGGCGCACGACGTCGTGCATCGTCGAGCGGTCTCCACTGCTTGCGGTGATGTCGAGGAACACGAGTTCGTCGGCACCTTCAGCGTCGTACGCGCGAGCCAACTCAACCGGGTCGCCCGCGTCGCGCAGGTTGACGAAGTTCACACCCTTGACGACTCGTCCCGCATCGACGTCGAGACAGGGGATAACCCGAACGGCAACAGGCACGCGAGAGTCACATGAAGTTTCGATGTGGCGCTACAGCGGCCAGAGCTTCCGGAAGGGTGAACTCCGCGGCGTACAACGCCTTGCCGATGATCGCTCCTTCGACACCGATGTGGATGAGTTCCGCGATGGAGTGCAGATCCTCGAGGCTTCCCACCCCGCCCGAGGCCACCACTGGCTTGTCGGTGGCCGCGCACACCTCACGCAGAAGGTGCAGATTTGGGCCGGTCAGGGTGCCGTCTTTGTCGACATCAGTCACGACGTAACGCACACAGCCTTCGGAGTTGAGTCGCTCGAGCACCTCAAACAGGTCGCCACCTTCTTGGGTCCAACCGCGCGCGGCGAGGGTGTGACCGCGTACATCGAGGCCGACGGCGATCCGATCGCCATGCTCGGCAATCACTTGCGCGCACCACCCGGGCTCTTCGAGCGCTGCAGTGCCGAGGTTGACTCGCGCACAGCCAGTCGCGAGTGCCGCAGCCAACGACTCGTTGTCGCGAATACCGCCGCTGAGTTCGACTTGGATGTCGAGTGCACCAACAACCTGGGCCAGCAGTTCTCGGTTTGATCCGCGCCCGAATGCCGCGTCCAGATCGACGAGATGAACCCATTCGGCCCCGTCGCTTTGCCATTGAAGGGCAGCGGCGAGTGGGTCCCCGTAGGTGGTTTCGCTACCCGCCGCCCCCCGGACCAGGCGTACGGCCTGGCCGTTGGCAACGTCAACAGCGGGCAGCAACTCAAGGTATTCAGCCATGCCGGACACCCTAGGGACTCAACCCGGTCAAGTATCCGCGCGGGTACGTCGTGCCAACGAGACCTCCGTCAGGTCTTCGAGTTTGCAGTGCGGCATTGGGGTCGCCGTACACCGTGAATCTACCTTCGTGCAGACATCGGTGGTGATGTCTACAGAACAGCGCACAGTTCTGCGGGCTGGTCTCGCCGTGATGCACCCAATGGTCAATGTGGTGTCCGTCGCACCAATCTGCGGGCGCATCGCAGTCGGCAAACCGACACCCGTCGTCACGCTCGCGCAGGAGGAGTCGCAGCGCTGGGACGATTGCTCGAGTCGCGCGTCCAACGGCGACTGGTACGTCCTCGGAGTTAAGCAGCACGCGGGAAACCGTTGAGTCGCAGGCGATCCGTTCCGCTGTACGGCCACCGATCGGTTCACGGCGCCCACCAGTGCCATGCAGGTAGGCATCGGCGAACTGACCCAACTCATCAGCGCGGATGCTGACGGCGACGTGTGGTCGGAAGCCGCCCGAACTGGGGAGCTCGCCGAGGGAGGCGTAGTTCTCGGCTATGAAGATCAATGCGTCCAAGGTGCGCGTTGCGTTTGTTCGCTCGTCCGAGGCCACGTCGTCATCGGTGCCCCCACCTGACCTCGCGTGCGGGCCTTCGACGCCACGGCGATGCGAGGAATCAACTATTGCCCGCAACGTTTGGCGCAGCAGCGATCCATCGACCAGATCCACCCAACCGGTCAAGTGGTAGCCATCAAGGGTGCGCGACAGGGCAAAAAAACGTTTGTCCGCCGGGCAGTCGTCGTCGTTGATGTCGCGGTCGACCGCCGCTGCGATTCGACGCAGCGCCGGCCACATCCGACTTGGATCAACGCGCTTCGCGAGCCCTAGCAGGATGTCTTCGGCCTGTGCGACAGCCTCGCGTCGTTCCGGCTTTGCTCCGATAAAAGCGGAGACGACGCGTACGTGCGCCCAACTAACCTCGCCCGCCGTCACCGCCCGGTCGAAGGCCGGTAGATCGTCACGGAGCAATGACGCGATGTGAATATCTTGGCGGACGGTGCTGGCGTCGCCCTTGGTTCGCCTCGAGATCCACGTACTCGAGGACCGCGCGCCATCAGCTGCCCATTGCGTGGACCGATCTACGGCCAGCGAGATGCGCGCGGTAGCAGCCGTAAGTTGATTCGCGGCCGACATCACCGACCGCAGGGCTTCGAGGGGTTGCTCGTCGCTCAGGGCCACGGGATCCATCGCGGCGACGTCATCGAGGACGGCGTGTAGGCGCCCGAGTACATCGGCGGGGTTGTTCCCCACCGAACTGTCTCGGACTCGATCACACACGCGCACTCCAGACGTCAACGGATTGAGTTCGACTCGCTTCGTTGGCTCTGGCGCGGTACGCCGCATGATTGCCGGGTTTGGCTCCGGCTCAGATGTTCTGGGGTCTCAGGATAAGAACCTGGGTCCCCGCGCTTGGTTGTCGCTCTCGGGCACATGGCCCGGATCTCGAACTCCTAGATGTCACCTTAGTGGGGTACTCAGACAACTCCGGAAACGACACGCCGGCAACTCTTTTCTGCGGAATTTCTTTTCTTCGCAGTTCTTGCCCCTCACTGCCCCAGACACTAGTGAGACCCGCTGACAATTCAGGTGAGGGAGGCGAGCCAGTTCTGGAGCAGGGTGATGCCGGCATCGCCGGACTTCTCAGGGTGGAATTGGGTCGCCGACAACGGGCCGTTCTCGACCGCGGCCACGAACGGTTCCCCGTGAGTCGCCCAGGTCACCCTCGGCGGGCGAGAAGCGCTGGATTCCCCTGAGCTCGAGGCATTTTCGCCGTTGAGGGACCAAGTACGGGCGGCGTAGGAGTGGACGAAGTAGAAGCGTTGATCACGTACGCCGGCAAACAATGCGGAGTCATCGGGCGAGTCAACGGTGTTCCATCCCATGTGCGGAAGCACCGGTGCGCGCAACAAATCGACGACCCCGGGCCATTCGCCAAAACCTTCGGTGACAACGCCGTGTTCTTCACCGCGGTCGAAAAGAACCTGCATGCCGACGCAGATCCCGAGGACCGCGCGTCCGGCAGCGAGTCGCTGGCTCACGATCTCGGCAGCGCCTACTCGACGCAGCCCCTCCATGCAGGCCGCGAACGCCCCGACCCCAGGAACGACCAACCCATCGCAATCGGTGGCTGCGTCGGAATCTGCGCTGACGACCACGCCGGCTCCCGCGCGTACAAGTGCGCGCTCAGCCGAGAGCAAGTTTCCTGACCCGTAATCGAGCACAACGACGCGAGGCACGCTCACTGTGGTGCCCAGAGCACAGCACCGGCGAGTGATGCTGCGGCCGCGACGCCAAGAACGATCGCGGGCACGATTCGTTTGCCCTTAACGAACGTGTAAGAACCTCCGATGAGCAGGCCGGCGAGAAACACCAAGGCGATCGATGCAGCCATCGACCTACAACGATCCCTTGGTCGACGGAATCCCCACCACACGACTATCGAGGGCAACAGCGTCGCGGAGCGCACGAGCAACGGCTTTGAATTGCGCTTCAACGATGTGGTGAGCGTTGCGGCCGCTGATCACGTTGACGTGCAGGCAAATCTGGGACGTCGCGACAATCGACTCCCAGATGTGACGCGTCAAGGTCGTGTCGTAGCTGCCGATCAACTCGACGAGTTCGGGTTCGGTGTGTACGACGTACGGCCGGCCGGACAGATCCACGGCTGCTTGCACCAACGTCTCATCAAGCGGTACGAGCGCATCTCCGAAACGGCGGATGCCTGACTTGTCCCCCAACGCGTCTCGCAGCGCTTGGCCGACCGCGAGTGCGGTGTCTTCGACGGTGTGGTGTGCGTCAATGTGGAGGTCGCCCTTGGTGCGCACGGTCAGATCGAAGCCAGCGTGCTTGCCAAGTTGCGTCAGCATGTGGTTATAGAACGGGACCCCGGTGTCGATCTCGGTCGTCCCAATGCCATCGATCCCCAGTTCGACGAAGACGTCACTCTCTTTCGTGGTGCGCGTGACTTTCGCGTACCGACTCATGCGCTCTCCTTCGTCGCGGCCGTCAAGACCGTGTTCAGTGCCGACAAGAATGCCGTGACTTCATCCTCGGTCCCGGCAGTGACCCGCAGCCAACCATCGAGACCCACGTCACGCACCAGCACGCCGCATTCGACGAGTCCCTTCCAGACCGCCCCCTGATCGTCGCCAAAGGGGGCCGGGAAACCACCGAAGAGCACGAAGTTTGCGTCGCTCTCGACCACCTCACAACCCAGGGACGCGATCTCGCGAACGAGCCGATCGCGCTGCGCCTTCACGGCATTCACCGTGCCGAGTAGATCATCGACGTGTGCGAGGGCGGCAAGGGCGGCGGCCTGGGTGATGGCCGAGAGGTGGTACGGCAGCCTCACCAGTTGTAACGCGTCAATCACGCCAGCATCGGCGGCGACGTAGCCCACTCGCGCGCCGGCAAACGCGAATGCCTTGCTCATCGTTCGGGTGACCAACAATCGTGGTCTGTCTTGGAGCAACGCCAGCGCAGATGCGTGGTGGCTGAATTCGGCGTACGCCTCGTCCACGACCACAATGCCTCGGTCTGTCGCGGCGATTGACTGGTAAATCGCTTCAATGGCGATGGAATCCGTAGCTGTGGCCGTGGGGTTGTTGGGTGAACAGATGAAGACCACGTCGGGGTGTTGCTGCTCGATCGTCGTGACGGCGTCGCCGACGTCGATAGTGAAGTCCATCCGTCGCGGCCGTTCGTTGTACGTTGTGCCGGTACCGCGACTGATGAGCGCGTGCATCGTGTACGTCGGCCCGAAGCCCAGCGCCGTTCTTTCCGGTCCACCGAATGTCTGCAAGATCTGTTGAAGGATTTCGTTGCTTCCGTTCGCGGCCCACACTTGAGTGTGGTCCAGGAGTACTCCGGTGGAGCGCGTCAGATACTCAGCCAACCCGCGTCGCAATTCAACGGCATCGCGATCGGGGTAGCGATTCAATTCAACGGAAGCGGCGGCGACGTCGGTGGCGATGCGTGCGACCAAGGCGGGAGAGGGTCCATGCGGATTCTCGTTGGTATTCAGACGAATTGGCACGTCGAGTTGCGGCGCCCCGTACGGCGATTTGCCTCGCAGGTCGTCGCGGACCGGGAGGCGGGCGTTGTCCGCCACGTCACTGACCCCGGAAGCGAACCGTGACAGCCGCGGCGTGACCAGGAAGGTCCTCGGCGTTGGCAAGTGCGATCACATGATCGGCCACATCGCGCAACGACGCTTGGTCGTAGTCGATGACGTGGATGCCACGCAAGAATGTCTGCACGGACAAGCCTGACGAGTGGCACGCGCAACCGCCAGTCGGTAGTACGTGATTCGATCCGGCGCAGTAGTCGCCGAGCGAAACTGGAGCCCACGGGCCAATGAAGATGGCGCCGGCGTTGCGTACGCGCATCGCGACCTCGTGGGCATTGTGGGTGTGAATTTCGAGGTGCTCAGCGGCGTACGCATCAACAACTCGCAAACCCTCGTCGATGTCGTCGACTAGGACGATGCCGCTTTGCTGACCCGCGAGCGCCTCGGTGATGCGCTCGACATGCTTGGTGGCAGCGACCTGCACCTCCAGCTCGGCGGTCACCGCGTCCGCGAGTTCGACTGACGTCGTCACCAACACTGATGCCGCGATCACGTCGTGCTCGGCTTGGCTAATGAGATCAGCGGCGACGAACGCGGCGTCGGCGCTGTCATCGGCAAGGATCAGAATTTCGGTCGGACCAGCTTCGGAATCGATGCCGATTGTCCCTTTGAGCAGCCGCTTGGCGGCGGTGACGAAGATGTTGCCCGGACCGGTAACCATGACCACGGGGCGTACGTAGGTCTCGCTGTGGGGGTGGGTCCCATAGGCGAAGAGGGCAATCGCTTGCGCTCCGCCGACGGCGTAGACCTCTTCAATGCCGAGGATCGAGCAGGCGGCCAGGATCGTGGGGTGCGGCCAGCCGCCGAAGTCTTTTTGCGGTGGGCTTGCGATCGCGATCGATTCGACGCCGGCGACTTGGGCTGGGACGACGTTCATGACGACGCTGCTCGGATAGACCGCGCGGCCACCGGGGACATAGAGGCCGACTCGCTCAACCGGGAGCCACCGCTCGCTGACCGAACCGCCAGGGGCGACCTGCGTCGTGGTGTCGGTGCGGCGCTGGTCATCGTGAACGATCCGCGCGCGACGGATCGCTTCGTCGAGCGCAGCCTTCACCACGGGATCCAGTGCGGCTGCAGCCGCGGCAATCACATCAGCGGGCACGCGGAGGGCTGGGGGGCGTACCCCGTCGAGACGCTCGGACCAGTCGAAGACGGCCGCCTCGCCGCGATCCCGTACATCGGCCACGATCGGGCGAACTGCCTCGAGAGCGGCTTCAACATCGAGGGCAGCGCGCGGCAAGACAGCACGTGGGTCGTGGGACGACCCTCGAAGGTCCAACCGGCGAATCATGACCCAAGTCTAGGGAAGGGGCATGAATGCCCTCGCGTGCCCTCAGAAGCCCTTTTCGACCAATGGCTTGATGAGGTCTTGGACATCGTCGCTGAAATCTTCCATCTCCTGGACTTGTCGGAGCTCGATGATGTCGCCGTCGTCGACGGGACAACGAGTGGCCCACTCGAGTGCCTCGTCAAGTGACTTCACCTCAATCATCCAGTAGCCACCGAGCACATCAGTGGCCTTCACGTCCGCCCCGTCCGTTACGGAGGGTTGCCCCCCGGGGTAAGAAACGCGAGCTCCCTTGCTCAACGGGTGCAGCCCCTCGCCGGAAAGCATCACTCCCGCATCGCTCATCGACACGTTGAACTTCATCATTTCGCCGACGGCATCCGCCGATGGCATATCGTCGTAGTTCGGGTCCTGATAGACCTTCGGAATCATCAGCATCATGAAACGCACGGGACGGCCTCTCAATCGAGCGAGTGGTTCAGCGTTGTGTTGACGCTAGCGCGTACCAGGCCTCCCGGCCATAGTGGTCGCACGCCACCATCGGCGGCGAGCCACGTAAGCATCTAGGCTCATTCCCATGACATCGGCGCCTGGTTCTGGCCACGAGGCGGAGTCCGGGCGACACGAGCCGGGGACCCGCGACGTGATCCCGCTCTTTCCGTTGCGAACGGTGCTCGTACCCGGCCTCGTGATGCCGCTGCACATTTTTGAAGACCGCTATCGGCTGATGATCGCGAACTTGTTGGAATCTGAGGAACAAGTTTTCGGGATCATCGCAATTCACACGGGACGCGAAGTGGATGCCCACGGTGTTGACGCTGTGTACGAGGTCGGAACCGTTGCGGCACTGATGGAACACCAGGAGTCCGACAGCGGCGGCTTCGACATCACCACGGTCGGAACTCAGCGTTTTCGGCTCCACGACATCGACGAGTCGTTGCCGTACTTGCAGGGCCACATCGAGTACATCGGCGAACGGGAGGGCGACGCGGCCGCGGTGCTGGCGCCGTCGGTCGTACGCGCATTTGCCCGGTATCGGGGTGCGCTCGTCGGTGCTGACCTGAGCGACGATGTCGCAGCGATCGCGGCATTGGAGATGTCGGCTCACGGGTTGCCCGATGATCCGACGGTGTTGTCGTACCTGGTGTCGGCGGCGATCATCGCGGATCTGCCGCAACGTCAGGCCCTGTTGGAGACGCCGGATACGTCGTCGCGATTGCGGGCCGAGTTGGCGTTGTTGTCTCGTGAGATCACGATCGTCCGCGCGCTAGGAGCGGTGCCAGCGGTTGAGTTGTTTCACCAACCGATCTATCCGAACTGACCCCGCGTCGATGGCGAAGAAAGCGCGCGCCGCGGGTGGAGTCGGGACTCCAGCGACGGTGTTGGCCGCATCGTCCGGAGTGGCGTACACGCTCCACTCATACCTCCACGACCCTTCTGCCGCCTCGTTTGGGCTGGAAGCGGCTGAGGCTCTCGGGGTTTCGGCATCGCGAGTCTTCAAGACTTTGGTGGTGAAGACCGACTCGGGGCTCGCGGTTGGCGTCGTACCCGTCAATTCGTCGCTGAGCCTCAAGGCTGTCGCCACGGCCCTGGGTGCGAAGCGCGCCGAGATGGCCGACCCCGCGGCGGCCACGCGGGCGACTGGCTACGTCCTCGGCGGAATCAGTCCGCTCGGCCAGAGGACCGTCTTGCCCACGGTTATCGACGAGTCGGCTTCGGCGTACTCGGCGGTTTTTGTGTCAGCCGGGCGGAGGGGACTGGAAATCGAGCTCGATCCGGCTGACCTCGTACGCCTGACGCAGGCGATCCTCGCTCACATCGCCATGGGAAAGGCGGGCTAGGTGGCGGCTAGGTGGCGGCTAGTTGGCGGCTAGGTGGCGAGGTAGGGCGTGAGGGAGGGGGCGAGGGCTGGGGGAACGAGAGCCGTGATTGCGGTGCCGGTGTCGACGTGCGCGCTTGTCTTGACATCCCCATCGCGATGGATGCGCGCCACCAGATCTCCCCTCTCGTAAGGGATCACCACCTTGACGGCAATCGTGGGTCGAGGCAACGCCTCCTCGATGGCAATCACGAGCTCATCGATTCCCTCACCGGTTCGCGCGGACACCACGACGGCGTGTGGCTCACGGCGCCGCAGTCGTGCGAGCACATCGGGCTCGGCAACGTCGGCCTTATTGACCACGACTAGTTCACGAATTGAACCCGCGTCGATTTCGGCCAGCACTGCCCGTACGGCGGTCATCTGTGCTTCGGGTTCCTCATCGGATGCATCGACGACGTGAATCAACAGGTCCGCATCGGACGCCTCCTCCAACGTCGAGCGGAATGCGTCGACGAGTTGGTGCGGGAGGTGTCGTACGAAGCCAACCGTGTCAGCCAACGTGTAGTCGCGGCCGTGTGGGGTGCGCGCCTTGCGCACGGTCGGATCCAGCGTCGCGAAGAGAGCGTCCTCAACGAGCACGCCAGCACCGGTCAGACTATTGAGAAGGGACGACTTGCCCGCGTTGGTGTAGCCGACGATTGCTACGGACGGCACACCTTGGCGGCGCCGTGATGCTCGCTGGGTGGTACGCGCCTTGCCCATCTCCTTGATCTCGCGACGCAGCCGAGACACCTGTTCGCGAATGCGGCGACGATCGGTCTCAATCTTGGTTTCGCCGGGACCACGCGTGCCCACGCCGCCACCAGCACCGCCGCCAGCACCGCCACCAGCACCACCGGCCTGACGCGACAGCGACTCACCCCATCCACGGAGACGTGGCATCAAGTACTGCATCTGCGCCAGTGACACCTGCGCCTTGCCTTCACGACTTCGCGCGTGCGCGGCAAAGATGTCGAGAATCAGCCAGGTCCGGTCCACGACCTTGACCTTGAGTTTGTCTTCCAACTTCCGAAGTTGGCCCGGTGACAACTCTCCATCGCAAATCACGGTGTCTGCGTCGGTGGCGTCGATGATTTCTTTCAGCTCTCGCACCTTGCCCGATCCGATGTACGTCGCCGGATCCGGCACATCTCTGCGCTGAATCAAGCCGTCAAGCACCAGTGCACCAGCGGTCTCTGCGAGTCGCGCGAGTTCTTCCAGCGATCTGGTCGCGTCGCGCAGGGTGCCTTCTGTCCACACGCCGACGAGCACGACTTGTTCTAGCCGTACCTGTCGATACTCAACTTCGGTAACGTCACGCAGTTCGGTGCCCAAACCGGGTACGCGACGAAGCGCGGCGCGATCTTGCAGATCGAGCTCACCGACTGTCTCGAATCCCGGGACACTCATGAGTGGTCACCCCCGCGTGGCGATGAGTCGACGAGCTCGTGGATGCGCAGACCGCGAGTAGCCAGCCACGACGGCGTGACTTCACCGGTCGCGACGAACTCGGTCGGTCCGCTCAGTGTCGTGTTGCCGTTTCCGTCAATCTCAACGTGCAGCGCGCCTCCGGGCACATCAACGCGGTACTTCGTCGGTTCCGTCACTCCATCGCGCTCGGCGACCGCGACTGCCACCGCGACGGCACCGGTCCCGCACGACAGCGTTTCACCGGATCCGCGTTCATGAACTCGCATTGCAACGTGCTGGTCACCTACATCTTGTACGAATTCGACGTTGGCACCGTTGGGGAAAGTCGTCGCGTCGAGAGTGGGGCTGACCTCAAGACTGCCAACCTCATTGAGGTCATCGACCATCACGACAACATGCGGGTTCGGCGCCCACACTCCGCGTCCACGCCAATCGCGCGCGCCGTGGCGTACGGCGATGTCACTCTCGGGCGTCCTTCGAGTTGAGCCCATCTCAACGGAGACCCATCCGTGCGCGCCGGCGTTGTCGATACCGACAGGGACAAATCTTGAGTCATGTACGACTGCGGAGAACACTCCCGCACGAGTGGCGAACGTCAAGGCATTCGACTCAGCCGTCCTGGAGCCGACCAGGCCCGACTCGACGAGGTAGCGCGCAAAGACTCGTGCCCCATTGCCACACATCTCTGACAAGGACCCATCGGAATTGCGGTAGTCCATAAAGAACTCGGACTGACCGACGTATTCCTCGGCCTCAGGTGCCGCCGACGTGCGCACGATTCGAATTGCGCCGTCGCCGCCGACTCCGAATCGACGATCACACCGCGCGCGCGCAAACGTCGCGGTCAGATCAAGGCGTCCGTCGGGATCTGGGAGCAGGACGAAGTCGTTGCCGGTTCCATGCCCTTTGACAAATGCGACTCCGGCCAGGGGGTTGGAACTCATTCAACGATCGTACGTCGATAGTGACGAACACCACGACTCCATATCGCTCCACCACACCCCAACATGGGCCGCAGTGGCATCACCGCACGGTGACGGCGTCAGCCCCCGAGGTGACCGGGGCAGTCAGAATCGTGTCTGAGCCGAAATAGACGAGTCGATAGGTCACGTTCTTGGTCGGCTTGTTCGAGATCGCGACCGCACCGGAAGCGCTTGCAACCGCCGACGCCACATTGCTCCACGTGGTGGCTCCGGCGTACCGACGTTGGAGGTAAACCCGGGCGCCCACAAGCGGCGAGTAGCTCACGCCGTTGGCCATCTTCAGGACTCCCTTGACGGTCACGGTGCGACCCTTACGCACCGGTTCTGGTGTCGCGTCGGCACTCAGGGTCGTCAATCGGTACGCCTTGATGACGAGGGGCTTCGCCAATTCGATCCACACGGCATCGGTGGGGCCGGATGGGGTAAACGAACCGACCCACTTGTTGGACAAGTCGAGTTGGAACTGGCGATATCGATCCACCACACCCACAGCCGCAACCTGGAGGTTCCCGTAGTGGCCCAGACCCGCGTCCACGGGAAAGGCAACCGACCAAGTCCCGCTCCAGATGTTTGTTGACGTCGGGTAGAAGGATCCGGCATTTGCAGTTGTGGACGTGGACGTACGTGATCGGACCACAGCTGCGACGGATTGAACACCTGAGCATGTGTCAATCGCTTTGATGTCGATGCGTCCGAACACGGGCGTGTTTCCAGCCCGGATGAGGGCAGCGGGCGTGGTCACCGAGGCAACTCGCGCTTTGATGTTGTCGTAGAACGTCGTCGGACTCCCCAACAGGATGAAGCTGCACGTCGGCAGGTAGCCCGATGATGGCCAAACCGGAATTGTCACGGCGTTTGCCCCTGGCGCAACGAGCGTCAGCGCAACAGAACTCGCCGTAAGTGCGGTGACAAAGGCGATCGAGCGACGTCCACGCCGATTCAGTCGCTTCATATCAACGCACCCCCACAACTACTGACCCCGAACTCATGGGAGCCGTGAAATTCGAATCGTTGCCAGCAAAAACCAAGCGGTAGTAGGACTTGCGTGTTTGCGCCGCCTTCAACGCGATCGCCCCGGACAAGGATGTGCGCCCCCTGGCGACAACTCGCCAAGACTTGGAACCGGCGGTCAGCCGCAGCAGACTCACCCACTGTCCCCCAAGTCCGACAACGGTCGTTCCATTTGCGTACCGAAGCAACCCACTGAGTGTGACGGTCTTGCCTTTCCTTACGCGGCTCGCGGAATGGCTCTCAGAAAGCCACGTCTGCCGTAGCACCTTTGTGGTCACGCCACTGAACTTGAACGTGGTCACATAGGAGTCAAAGGAGGATGCCGGTGTACTTGCTTGGAAGGCGTGAAAAGGATCTGTAGCAAATGTGTCGTAACGATCCGCTGCCTCTATCGCGTGGATTGTAAAGATCACCGGCGTTGCTGCGCTGGCCGTGCTAGGCGTTGAGAAGACGGAATCCCACGCATTGCTCGTGGTGGATGAAAGACCGACTATCCCATTCGTCGTACTGCTGGGCGTCCTCACGCCGATGGTGACTCCGGCGCCGGCAACCCCAGAACACGCGTCTGTAACTCGGACTCTGAAGACGCTGACCGGCCTCGAGGCATTACCGACGATAAAGACCTGCGGCGTCGCCGACACAATCACCGGGGGTACGGCGTCGGTGTACTTGAACAGGATCGGCGTGCCGGAGGCGTCAACGGTGAAACCACTGCACGACGGTTGGTGACCCGAGACCCACGGCGGGACGGTCACTGCTTGTGCGACGGCCGGGATCACCATCAGCCCGGCAGTCAGCGCTACCGCACCCGCTCGCACGACTCGTTTCGTGCGCCTCCTGATCACGCGCAGACGATCAGCCATCGGTCTCGCCTCCTCACCCACCCCCGGCTTGTGCTGCCCAGCGGCGAAGTCAGTCTGGCGAAGGTCAACGCAGGCGGACTCGCGCCACGCCGGACGTCACGGACAACGTGTAGGTCGCATCAGAACCGACGTAGACGATTCGGTAGTAGCTCGTCTTGGTAGGCGAATGGCCGAATGCGATCGCCCCGGTCTTCGAGGTACGCCCCGAACGAACAGTCCGCCACTTCGTGGAGCCCGCAAATCGGCGCTGCAAAGCGACCGGGCAGTTGACCAACGGCGAGATTCCTGTCCCATTCGGTTCATCGAGGACGCCCCGGATAGTCACTCGTGAACCACGAGCCAACGTCCGAGTCGACGGCGAAATACTCAGGGCCGTGCGGGGGAAGAAGCGCAGTCGCACCCCGCGGAATTGCTGCGTCCACTGATACGACGCAGTTGTGGCGGGCGTGGGAGTGCCGATCAGGGTATTCGTCGCCGGATCGAGGTCAAACGACCGATAGCGGTCGTTCGCGCCCACGACGGCGACGTCGAGGATCAAGGGGAAACTCGCATTCAGTTGACCCATGATTCGCCACTCACCGTTCCAGGGCGTGCCCTTCACCAGCACCGCATCGGACTGTTGGGACTGAGCCTGCCCACCAAATGCCGGAGAGTGCAGATTGAAGATCACGTGCACCGAGCCAACTCCCGAGCAAGTGTCGGCCGCTGTTATCGAGAGGTGGACGTTCGATTGTTTGTTGCCGGTCGCGTAATAACGCGGCCCGAAAACAGACACCACGCGGGCTGCGCTGGTATCAATAAACGTATTGGCTGATTGGCCCAAGCTGACCTGATTGCACATGGGGAGATAACCACTGGCGGGCCACTCCGGCGTGGGGGCAGCGGATCCCGGCACTGCCGTCGTGATCGCCATGGTCGCAACCGCAATGGCCACGACACAGGCACGGATGGGATTTCGTGAATTTCGTCGGGTGGCAGGTCCTCTCATCGTCCTCAACTCACCCTCATCGACGCGACGCGTGAATGTGACGACGCGTTGTAGTCGGTCGTAGCGCCGGCGTACATCAGGCGGTAGTAGACCTTGCGCAGCGGACGATGCCGAATGCTCACAGTTCCGGCGGTCGACGTCAGTGCCGAGCGGACGCTGCGCCACGCCTGCGCGGCGGAATACCTGCGCTGCAACCACACTCGCTGTCCGACCACGGGCACCCATGTCGTTCCATTTGCGACCACAAGTTTGCCGCTGACGAGGGTCGAACCTCCGACAGCCACGCTGCGGTCCCGGACGTTGATCGACATAGTCGTTCGGCGCAACAGTTTGAAGGTCACGCCGTTGTACGCGAAGGCCTGCGCTGTCGAAGGATGCAGTGTTGACGGAGTACTCGACGAGTAGCGATTGAAGGGGTCAAGCGCCACCGTGGCGTAGCGATCGAGGACCTCGATGCCACGGACGGTGAGCATGCCAACATCCTTTGCCGACGCAGGGACGGTGATACCCAGCCAGGCGTCCCAGGGCGTGCCTGCATAGATCCCGAGCGTCACGCTGCCGTACTGCCGAGGACCGTGCGCTTGGTCGATCCGCACGGACATCGTCGCGCCGGCAATACCGGAACACGAATCGGTCGCGTGCGTGATGCCGAGGCGGACGCGCGTCATGTGGTTGTCGACGATGTACGTCCGCGGTAGGAAGGAAAGGATCTTCGGCAACGTCCGATCCGTATAGGTGATCAACGCGGGATCGCGCGTGGTGTCGACAGTGAACGAGTTGCACGTCGGCAGATGACCTGAGGTCCATGGTGGTGGTGTCGGGGATGCGTTGGCTTGGCCCGACAAGACGAGGGTGATGACCGCTGTCACCCCGATCCCCACTCGCCAGCCAAGCCAGCTGTGGCAATGAACGCGACCCATCGGTGACCTCCGCACCTCGTGCTTCACCGATGGCTGCAAGGCATGACCGATCGGATGTTGGCGCGACGCTAGCCGCGAAAATCCACGGGAGCCGGGAATGAATCCACGGTTTCACTCGTGTCGCTCCCCGTTACGGCGGGTTGTCCGCTTTGCGAACGCCTCAGGCACGCGCGGCAATAGCTGCCGCGTAAACCTCATCGACGCGGCCCAGAACTCGGGACCAGGTCTGATCGGGGAGCGTGGCTCGATTGTGAGCCGCAATCTTCTCTCGCAATTCCGGCTCGATCGCGCAGCGGGATATGGCGTTGACCATGGACGCGTCGTCGGCCGCGAGCAACCCATTGACACCGTCTTCGATGAACTCCGCCATCCCTGTGTTCGCGAAAGCGACGACCGGCACGCCCGCAGTTCTCGCCTCGAGAGCCGCGAGACCGAAGGACTCCAACCGAGCCGGAGCGACAAAGATGTCGGCATCGCCGTAAAGCGACCTGACCTCATCACGTGAGAGACGACCTGCCAGAGTCACCCAGTCGTTCATGTCGTGCGCATGGAGGTACGCCGCCGCTCGACTCATTGCCGGCCCATCACCGGCGATGGTCGCTCGCAGCCCGACCTCGCGGGGCACGGCACTACGCGCGGCACGAAGCACGGCTAGTAGCGGGAGGGCACGCTTGCGCGGAGCGAGACGCATTACCGCCACAATGTGAACGGCGTCGCTCCTCGGCTCCGATCGTGCGTCCGCGATAGGGCGCCAGTCATCAGGGTCAATTCCGTTGTTGAGAACAAACACCGGGATCTGGTCGCCAACGATTTCCCGGATCGGACGAGCGGCGGCATCGCTGACCGCACTCAGAGTGACTCCCCATCGACTCCAACCCATCGCGCGGTCGGCGAACGAAAACGCCGGAGCGGCAGGTCCCCACAACGAATGGATTGTCATCACCGTCGGCACACCGAGTTGCGCGGCTCGTCGCGCACCCGGGTAGGCGAACGGAGAAACCACTCCCCCGTGCACGTGCACGACATCGGTGGGATGGCGACGCAAGATGGCGGCCACATGAAAATTGACCCGGGGATGTATCGGAAGGTCGAAAGGCATTCGCGTGGTAACGCGATGAACCTCGATACCGTCAACCACGTCGACACCGCTTCGGACCTCGACGCCAGGTGTTGCGGTGATGATGCGTACGTCGTAACCGGCGCGCCTTTGCTGCTTGGCTAGCTCGCGTACCTGAACCTCGATGCCACCGAGGCGAGGCCAGTAGCAGTCGGTGATGTGCGTGATCTGCATGCTGACCTCCCATCGATACGTGCTGATTTGATGCGGGTCACGTTATCGAGTCGTGATGCGTGAGGATGTCTCCCGTGCCCCGTACCCTGGTGTTCTTCCACGCCCACCCCGACGACGAGTCGCTCTTAACCGCCGGAACGATGGCGCGCGCGGCCGCGGAAGGACATCGGGTCGTGCTGTTAGTGGCAACGGCGGGGGAGGCGGGCTTGGCATCCTCATCGGTACAAAACCGCGGCGATCTTGGTCGAATCCGGCTGGACGAACTGCACAGATCCGCGGCCGCACTCGGGGTGGCCAGGGTCGAATGTTTGGAATACGCCGACTCCGGGCTCCGTGGCGATGCCGACGTAGCCGAGGGTCAGACAACCTGGGTAAACGCGGACACAGCCGAGGCGACCGAGCGGGTCGCCTCGGTACTAATTGAGGAGCGAGCCGACGTCCTCACCGTCTACGACGCGTCCGGAGGCTACGGACATCCTGACCATGTGCGGGTCCACGAAATTGGAAGTGCCGCCGGACGCCAAGCCAAAACGCCGCGCATTTTCGAAGCCACGCTGCCCCGCGAACCACTCGCGCGAGCCGTACACCTGCTCAGCAAGGTCTACCGCTTCCCACCCGAATTCACCCCCGCGTCGTTTGATCGTGCGTTCACCGCGTCGAGTGAGATCACTCACCGAGTTGACGTACGTCGCTACGTAGATGCGAAGCGAGCCAGCATGGCGGCCCATTCGAGTCAGTCCACCGCCGACGAGGGTGACCGCACACTCGCGGCGTTTCTGCGCCTACCCAAGCCCATCTTTCGTTCACTATTTGGGACGGAGTATTTCAGTCTCACGACGAAAGAGGTTTAAGGCCCGGTCGAGGAGATCCGGTGCGTCGTAGGGCAACCACGTGATGCGCGGCTCCCGTCCGAACCACTTCATCTGACGTCGCGCAAACGACCGTGTCGCGATGACCGTTTCAGCTCTCGCAACGTGACCATCCATCTCGCCAGCGAGGTGCCTCAGGACTTGCGCGTAGCCAACGGCACGTCGCGCTGTGATCCCATCGCGCAGTCCATACGCCTCAAGGTCGCGCACTTCGTCCACGAATCCCTGGTCCCACATTCGATCAACGCGCGCCTCGATGCGTTCGCCCAAAATCGCGCGGTCCACATCAAGCCCGATAAAGGTGGCGTCGTAGAGCGCCTGCGGCGCTGGCACGGTGGCGGTGTAAGGCCGACCGGTGATCTCGATTACTTCAAGCGCTCGTACTAGTCGGCGGCCGTTAGCGGGTTGAATCGACTCAGCGGAGGGCGGATCGCGGCGTACGAGTTCGGCGTGCAGCGACTCAGGGCCTTCGCGCTCGAGTCGTTTCTCCCAACGCCCGCGAACCTCTGGGTCAGTCTGGGGAAACGCCAAGTCATCGCACAGCGCGCGAATGTAGAGGCCTGACCCACCGACGACGATGGGGACGACACCGCGGGAGTGCACGTCTTCAACAACCGAGCGTGCCAGACCCTGATACTCGGCAACGCTCGCGGGGTGACGCACATCCCACACGTCGAGCAGGTGATGACGGATCCGCACCCGTTCGGCGAGGGTCACTTTTGCTGTACCGATGTCCATCCCTCGATAGAGCGCCATCGAGTCCGCGTTGATAATCTCGCCGCCCAATTCGTGGGCCAGCGCAATCCCTAAGTCGGACTTGCCGGATGCCGTCTGGCCCACCACGATGAGTAAGGGGCGCGAGCGAGGGTCGGTCACGACCGTCATCTTCGCGGAACGGCATCGCTACCGGACGACCCACCTGAAGGGAACTGACATGGACTCTCTCGAAGGCCTGGCGGACAAGGCAAAGGACCTCCTCACCGAACACGGCGAACAGGTCAGCGAAGCGGTCGACAAGGCTACTGACGTGATCGACGAAACGACCGGGGGCAAGTCTGACGCCATCACCGAAAAGATCGACTCGGCTGTTGAGGGCGCGATAGGCGAGGGCAGCGACCCAGCCTGACCACTGCGGTTCATACGATTCGGCACTTCTCGGTGTTCCTTGTGGGTCACCGCGTCACGTCCAGGACGCGGTGACGTAGCCGACGCCATACGGCGCCTCGTAGTCGCTGCGGGCCTGCCAGCCCTGCGTTACCCGCCTCTGCAGCGCTAGCCCAGCAGCCTGCCAGGCATCGAAACCCGACGACATTTGCTGTGCTGCGTGAACCCCATCGAGTTTCACCAACATCGACGGATCGCCCGATGCCAATGCCTGGGTCACGTCTTCATCGAAAGTCTTCGCGCCGGCGTCGAAGTAGCCCGGCGCCTTCACCGAAAGTCGCGCGCTGCCGTCACCCATGACAAACAGGACTTGAGGTGCGCCAAGGTTCCTTAACAATTCCGCGGCGGTCGAGCCGCCGCCCCCCGCGACACTCATCGCGCGACGCACGCCCCGATAGCCGGTGCGATCGAGAAGCCACGAACCCACCACATGGCCGTAGGTCAGCCGGTCCCGCACACTCTCACGCTGCGCCGCGCCACTCCGTGATCCGACGAACTGCCCCTCGACATGGACGCCAAATGACGCCATCGAACCAGTTGCGTCGTCCGCTAGCCATCCCGTGAATTCCCCGGCAGCCAACATCACGACACCCTCGCTCGGACGCGCCGTGACATCGCGAATAACTCTCATACACGATTCCCGTAAACCATCGAGTTCGTACGCCGCCCCGGACGCAACTTCACTGATGAGAATTGGGGCAGCTGGGAGAAACCCCACGGCAACAATCATCGGCGCGGTTGCGCGGCTGACCGGGTCAACGCGCGCGGACCGGCATACTTGGCATTGCCAACATCACATGTCCCGCGTCGTAAACCGGGACCGTTCGTACGGCTTCCTTGGATACGCCGGCGGACCGAGCTTCCCACGCGTTTCCAGCCCGAGTACGGCGGATTGAGATCTCTGCGCCATCCGCGACGAGATGGTGAGGAGCGGCGTACGTCACGACGGTGCTGACCATGTCTCCTGGTCGAATCGAGGCTTCTGGATCAATCGCGACGTGAACGAGTCTGTTGTCCGCGGCGCGACCCGAGAGTCGTCCCGTGGCCCCGTCTTTGCGCCCTTCGCCCTCAGCGATTAGCACATCGACTCGTCGTCCGACTTGGGTCAAATTCTCTTGCCAGGCAACGTCTTTGACCACCGCAAGAAGTCGGTCGTAGCGTTCTTGGACGACCCCTTTGGGCACCTGGTCGTCCATCGTCGCTGCTGGGGTCCCGGGGCGCGGGGAATATTGGAACGTAAATGCGGTCGCGAAACGCGACTCTCGCGTCACGTCGAGCGTGCGCTGGAAGTCTTCCTCCGTTTCACCGGGGAATCCGACGATAATGTCGGTCGTGATGGCAGCGTCGGGCATTGCGACGCGAACACGTTCGATGATGCCCAAGTACCGCTCAGATCGGTACGACCGACGCATCAAAGCCAAGACACGGTCACTGCCGGATTGCAACGGCATATGAAGTTGCGGCATCACGTTGGCCGTCGTGGCCATTGCGTCGATGACGTCATCGGTGAAGTCCTTCGGGTGCGGGCTGGTGAAACGCACGCGCTCCAACCCGTCAATGCGTCCACAGGCCCTCAACAGATCGGCGAAGGCTCCCCGATCCCCGAATTCAACGCCATAGGCGTTGACGTTTTGCCCCAGCAGGGTGACTTCAAGAACTCCCTCCCCTACCAGCGCTTCGATCTCGCTCAGGATGTCACCGGGCCGCCTATCCTTTTCCTGGCCACGTAACGCGGGCACGATGCAGAACGTGCATGTGTTGTTGCAGCCCACACTGATCGCAACCCAGGCGGCGTACGCCGATTCACGGCGACTCGGCAACGTCGATGGGAACGTTTCCAACGACTCAAGAATCTCGATCTGCGCTTCCTCAGCGATCCGTGCTCGTTCGAGGAGCGCGGGAAGTGAGCCAATGTTGTGCGTACCAAATACGACATCGACCCACGGTGCGCGGCGCAAAATTTCGCCACGATCCTTCTGCGCGAGACAACCACCCACGGCGATCTGCATGCCGGGGTTCTTCGCCTTCACCGAGGCGAGGAACCCCAGGTTGCCGTACAACTTGTTGTCGGCATTTTCCCGAACTGCGCATGTGTTGAAGACGACAACATCAGCGGCGGTGTCAGGGCCGACGGGTTCATATCCAGCCTCGTCGAGGAGCCCGGCCAGTCGCTCGGAGTCGTGGACATTCATCTGGCACCCGAGGGTACGAACGTCATAGGTACGCGTCTTCATCGCGACCCCAGGGTACGGGCCTCTACCCTAGGCGCCCGACGTACCCTGAACCCATGACCAGCGTTTGGGTGCCACTGTCCATGGTGCTCGTGGTCACGACCGGCGCGTGGGTTCTCGGCCACCTGACCGCGGCGGCTTTCCTCCTCCCGGCGGGTGAAGTCGGGCGTCTCGACGCGGTAGGGCGCGCCAGCCTGGGACGGGCCCAAATCGGAGCTTGGATTTGGTTCGCCGCCACAGTGGTCGCTATCCCCCCTGCCTTGGCGGACGCGCTCAACATCTCGCTCAGTGACGCCAGCCGGTGGGCCACCGTGCGGACCTATGCCTGGGATGTCCCGGCTACGCACGCGCTACTAGTCAGCGCGTTCATTGCCCTTGCCGTCACGACCTTGACGTTCGGGGCTCGCCGTGTCGGAACCGTTGCATTGCTCAGCGTCCTGGCGGGGCTCGGCGTCGCGGCACCAGGAGTCGCCGTCGGGCACAGCGGCATCTCTGATCACGGACTGCACGTGCTGTCCGGCGCCATCGCACTGCTTGGCGCATCGCTGTGGGCCGGCTCAGTTGTTGCCCTCCTCGGTGTTCGCGACCGTGCCGGGACTACCCACGAGGCCTTCGTCGAGTCCGTGCGCCGCCACGGCCGAGGGGTTCCGGTGTACGCCGCCGCAACCCTTCTCGGGGTACTCGGTCTTGGACTCGCGCGAATGGGCGGGGAATTTGAACTCTGGACGACGCCATTTGGTTTGCTCGCTGTGATCACCACCGTCCTTGCCGTCGCACCGATGACCGCGTGGAGTCCAACGTCGCGCTGGCGGCACATCAACGCTCTACCCGCTCTCGTGAGCCTCGCATTGCTGGTTGGCGTCGCGCTGCTGGTGGCAACGCACCCATCCGGTGCGAATCACGACGCACCCTCGACGCTGGCTGAGCAACTCATTGGCGAATCGATGCCGGAGCCGATCACGATTGCGCGCGCGCTCGAACCCCATCTCGACACGGCCGCGATCGTGACCACCTTCATCCTCGGCGGCCTGTACTTCTGCGGTGTCGCACGGCTGCGTCGTCGCGGAGACCATTGGCCACTGGGTCGGACCGTCGCCATGATCATCGGTTTGACCAGTATTTTGGCCGTCACGGTGACCCAAATCGGCGCGTACTCCACCGTCTTGTTCAGCACCCACATGGTTCAACACATGACGCTGTCCATGGTCACACCGGTATTCCTCGTCCTGAGTGGGCCAATCACGCTGGCGCTACGAGCAATTCGACCGGCAGCACGCGGCCAGCGCGGGCCGCGCGAATGGGTCGTCGCCTTTCAGCACAGCAGAATCGTTCGCGCGCTCACCACCCCCATCGTCGCGCTGATCGTCTATGTCACGAGTCTGTACGGCCTCTATTTCACGCCGCTGTTCAGCACACTCATGAGCTCACACCTAGGTCATCTCGCGATGATGACCCACTTTGTGCTGGCGGGGTACTTCTTCTACTGGATGATCATCGGGGTCGACCCGACACCCAAGCCGGTGCCGTACTGGGCGCGACTTCTTCTCCTGCTCGCGGGCATCGCGATTCACGCGATCTTCGGCGTGATTGTGATGGTCGCTCCGACCGCAATCACCGGAGATTGGTACACCCGGGTTGCTCCGCCGTGGCTCGGTGATCCGCTCACCGATCAATACGTCGCCGGTGGCGTCGCGTGGGCGTACGGCGAAATCCCCACCCTGATCATCATGATTGCCCTGGTGTGGCAGTGGTCCAAGGCCGAGGAGCGTGACAATCGCCGCCTCGATCGCAAAGCGGATCGAGACGGCGATGCCGATCTCACGGCGTATAACGATTATCTCGCGTCGCTAAGTCGCCCCTCATCACGTCGGTGATCTCGCCGAGGTGGGATCAGACGCTGATTAGTCTGGTTAGGCGCTGGCGCCGACCTTCTTCGACGTATCTGGGTCGTCTTCTTCGATGTCGTCCACCGGGATCATTTCGTCGTCAGTTTCGATCTCAAAGTGCGGGATGATCTTGTTCAACCAACCCGGCAACCACCAGTTTGCATCGCCGATGATCACCATCACCGATGGAACAAGCACGAGCCGGATCACGAAGGCGTCGAAGATGATCGCAGTCGATAGCGCAACTCCGAACAGCTTGATGGTGGAGTCGTCACCCAGGATGAACGACCCGAAGACGCTCGCCATGATCGCCGCCGCGATCGCCACGACGCGCCCCGAACCTGCCAGACCACGACGGATTGATGCGGCGTTGTTGTGCGTGTGCGCCCATTCCTCCTGCATTCGACTCACTAAGAAGACCTGGTAGTCCATCGATAGGCCGAACACGATGGCGAAAACCATTGCGGGAAGGAAGGGCGCGATCGGTCCCGTCCCGTCGACGCCAAAGAACGACGCCGCGTGCCCTTCCTGAAATACCAACACCGTCACACCCATGGCAGCGCCAAAGGACAACAGGCTCGAGAGGACGCCGACCAACGGAACCAAGATCGAGCGGAACAAGATCATTAGAGCGATGAGACCAAGCCCGACGACAACCAATAGGAAGATGGGCAGCGCATCAGTGAGAACCTTGGTGAAGTCCTGAGTGATGGCCTGACTACCACCGACGAACGCCTGAACACCGGTCGCCGCCACCGCGGGCGGGATAACACTGGTACGCAATCGAATCAACGTGTCGGCGGTCGCTTGATCTTGCGGCGCCGTGGTGGGAGTCACCTGAATTGCGGTGATTGACGTCGTGGGGTCGAGGAACACCGGTGCGAGGTCGGCCGTGGGGAAGGTCGACGCAATTCCTGGATCGGCCTTAATGGCATTGATCAGGGTAACTTCACCGGCTACATCGCCCGCCTTCGGCAGCTGAACGGCGACGAAGAATGGACCATTGTAACCGGGACCAAATCCATCGCTGAGCAGATCGAAAGCAATGCGCTGCGGAGTTCCGGGCGCCTTGCCACCGTCGTCAGCGAATCCTTGACGCATGGTGAGGGCAGGCAGCGCGATGATGAGCATCGCGATGAGCGAAACGCTAGCGGTCAGCCACTTACGCTTGTGCAACCAGTTCCCATAGCGGGCAAAGCCGGTGTGCTTGACCGCCACGTCGCCACCGTGACGCGCCTCGCTGATCTTGCGCCAAGCGAATCCGAGCAGGCTCACGGGCCAGAGCAGGATCCAGAAGAGCCAGCGGAAACCGACACCAATGACACGGGGGGCCGGATTCGTGCTGGGAAGACCTCCGAGCGCACGCGCCGGGCTGACCGAGGGCATCCGTCCGCCGAATACGCGCTTGCCCAGAAGGGACAACAAGGCCGGCAGGAGCAGCAGCGCTCCGAGCATCACCATGAAGACGGTGACCGCACACGCGACTGCGAGGCCATTGAAGAAATTGATGCGCAAAACGAACATGCCGAGCAACGCGATAATCACGGTGGCAGCGGCGAACTGAACTGCGCGGCCGGCTGTCTGTACCGATTCAAGGGCAGCCGCCTTGGGTTCGCGGCCTCCCTCAAGCGCCTGTCGGTAGCGGTTGATGACGAACAAGGAATAGTCGATTCCAACGCCAAGTCCGATGAGGGTCGCGAGGGTGGGCGCAAAGATGGCGACATCCAAGAACCGCGCCGCAAAGTTGACCAGGATCAGCCCACTTGCCAGCCCGATAACCGCGCTGAGGATGGGCAAGAAAGCGCCCGCGATGGAACCGAATGCGAAGAGCAAAATAATCAGAGCGACGAGAACGCCGATGCCCTCGCTTGACGGAGGGTCTGCTGCGTTGTCAAGAACGAAGCCATTTGCGCCGACGGTGACGGTGGTTCCGTTGGCGAGTTTGACCCCATTTGCCGCCTTGATCTCGTTGACAAGGGTCTTGACCTGGTCAACCGGCACGTCTTCAGCGGCGCCCTTGAAACTGACGGTGTAGAAGCCGACTGTCTTGTCCGGGCTCACTGAGAGATTCGGGATCACTGGAGCTTTTTGACCGGCCGGGACTGGCGGTGCTGGCTGTTGTTTGGGGCAGGCGGTCCCGATCGGCTCGCCGTACGGCGATTGGACGCACGCAACCGTGGGGATCTCGGCGACCTTCTTCGCCACAGAATCCATCTGGGCTTGAACGGCCGGATCATTGACTGTGCCTGTCGAGGGCGAAAAGACAATTTTCGCCGTCGCCCCACTAGCCTCTGACGAGGCTGCTGGCACCTGGTCGAGCAACTTGCCGGCCTTGGTCGACTCGGTATTGGGCAAGTCGAAGGAGTTGTTCAGGACGCCGCCGAACTTCGTTCCCAAAACAATGACGACGATGAAAATCCCGACCCAGGCGAGAATCGCCAACCAGGGCCGCCGTACGGCCCAACGAGACACAGGTGTCACAGCTACTCCAGTGGTGTACGACGGTCACAGCAATTACGTCGGGCAAACTTACCCCTAAGCCACGATCCTGCGCGTGGGCGACACCCCTTCCAGCGAGCCCCGCGAGACCTATTCGGGTCGGCCCGACCCCTCAATCCTCGGGTTGGAGTTGGTCAAGAAGGGACTCGCTGGCCGATTGCGCCATTTGCTCGCGGACCACCCGGTAGGCCAACCCGGAGGCGTACCCCTTGCGGGCCAGCATCGAGACGAGTCGGCGAACTTGAGCCTCACCCTCGACGCCTCGCATGTGCGTCAGTTTGCGCCGAACCAGGTCCGACGCGGCGAAATATTCAGCGTCGTCATCGATCTGCTCGAGAGCTTCGTCAACCACCGCCGAGTCCACCCCGCGATAGGTGAGTTCGTGGCGCAATGCGCGACGCGCCAAGCCTCGCCCGCTGGACCTCGAACTCACCCACTGATCGGCGTAGGCCTGATCGTCGACGAGTCCCACTTCTGCCATTCGATCCAATACCTGGGAGGCAGCATCCTCCGGGACGCCTCGCGACGCCAGCTTCTTTGCCAATTGAGCGCGGGACCGAGGTCCGAGGGTCAACTGCTGCAGGACGATTGACCGCGCCACCGAAACGGGGTCATCGGTGTCATCCACCGCCTTGATCATCAATCCGTACCCGTTCGATTCCTATTCGTCGATGGGTTCCGGCTCGAGTGCTACGAGATCAATTGAATCGATCTCAACGGCGGGTGCATCGAGTTGTGCTCCCACTCCGAGTTTGTCCTTGATTCGCTTTTCGATGTCATCGGCAAGATCCGGGTTGTCGCGCAAGAACGCTCGCGCATTCTCCTTACCTTGACCCAATTGGTCACCCTCGTAGGTGTACCAAGCGCCGGACTTCAGGACAAATCCCTGTTCAACACCGACGTCGATGAGTCCGCCTTCGCGCGAGATACCCTCGCCATAAAGGATGTCGAACTCGGCCTGCTTAAACGGCGGAGCGACCTTGTTCTTGACCACCTTGACGCGAGTGCGGTTGCCGACTGGCTCGGTGCCGTCTTTGAGCGTCTCAATGCGTCGAATGTCCAGGCGTACGGATGAATAGAACTTCAGTGCCTTGCCACCGGTCGTGGTTTCGGGGCTGCCGAACATCACGCCGATCTTTTCACGCAGTTGGTTGATGAAGATCGCGCTGGTGTTGTTGCCGGACAGGGCACCGGTGATTTTGCGCAGCGCCTGCGACATGAGCCGGGCCTGCAAGCCAACGTGGCTGTCGCCCATCTCGCCCTCGATCTCGGCACGAGGTACCAGCGCGGCGACAGAGTCGATGACGATGAGGTCAACGGCTCCGGACCGAATCAACATGTCGGCGATTTCGAGGGCTTGCTCGCCGGTGTCGGGCTGCGAGACGAGCAAGTTGTCGATGTCCACGCCGAGCTTCTTGGCGTACTCAGGATCGAGCGCATGCTCGGCGTCGATAAACGCAGCGATGCCGCCCGCCTTTTGGACATTAGCGATGACGTGCAGAGTGAGGGTTGTCTTGCCCGAGGACTCCGGGCCGTAAATCTCGATGATGCGACCGCGCGGCAAACCACCAATACCGAGCGCGATGTCCAACGCGATGGATCCGGTAGGGATTACCTCGATCGGCGCACGAGTCTCCTGGCCCAAGCGCATGACCGCACCCTTGCCAAAGTTGCGCTCGATCTGCCCGAGTGCGATCTCGAGAGCCTTTTCGCGATCGGCCGGTGGGCCGTTCTTCCCTGAGCCTGCGCTCGCGCTGGCTCGGTCGGTGTTTCGGGTCGAGCCGCGTCCGTTGCTCACTGCCATGAGTGCCCCTCAATGTCGGGCCGCGAGGGCCGCGTCGTACGGATGGATCCCTGATCTGCTTAGTCGATCTGCGTGATCGGAACTGGGCGAGACGCTAGGTGGCACCTCGGACAGTTCGGTGATCGCACATCCGGGCCGTGGATAACTCGACCCTGACGATGGGTTGAGGATATCCGAACACCTGTTCGAAGACGAGCGACACGCCGAACCAACCTCGGCTGCACCCGTTCACCGATCACGAGCGGGCAGCCGGAGTTCGGCATGGACCGCCCGCCACACGTCAACAACTTCATGACCTGAGGCGATTGCCTCGATCGGCGTTTGTCCGTCCAGCGCCGCGAGCACATGATCGTGAGCCCAGGAACGGGCGTACGACTCCCCCAGTGCCGTCTCCATCCGAGACCAAAAGTCGGTGAGTCGCATGAGTCCACCCTCTCAGCCGCGAAACCGGCACCGGCGAGCACCGGCCAGCATCGACCGGCCAGAACCCACAGCGGCCCCCGTCGTCGCAGTCGCCACCGCGCGGCAGGATGATCGAGTGAAAGTCCGCGATCCCGTCCCGGCTTCAGTTCCAGCGACTCCGGAAGTACTCGAGTTATTCGGCCCCGCAACCGCCGCTTGGTTTCGCAGCGCATTTGCCACCGCAACCCCGGCGCAAGTCGAGGCGTGGCCAGCGATCGCCGCAGGCGACAACACGTTGGTCGTCGCACCCACGGGATCAGGAAAGACACTCGCGGCTTTCTTGTGGTCAATTGACCGTACGGCGTCGACGCCGCCGCCGTCAGACAAGCTGCTCCGCTGCCGCACTCTCTACATCTCACCGCTCAAAGCACTCGCAGTCGACATTGAACGCAACCTGCGTAGTCCACTGGTCGGCATAGGCCGCGAGTCGGTGCTACTCGGCTTGCCCGAGCCCGACATTCGAGTTGCGCTGCGCAGCGGCGATACGCCGCCGAACGATCGCCGCAAACAAGCGACCCACCCACCCGACATTCTCGTCACCACGCCAGAATCGCTATTTCTGATCCTTACTTCCGCTGCCCGAGAATCCTTGCGCGGCATCGAGACCGTGATAGTGGACGAGGTCCACGCTGTCGCCGGGACAAAGCGAGGCGCGCACCTTGCCCTCTCGTTGGAACGCCTCGACGCATTACTACCCAAGCCAGCGCAGCGCATTGGACTCTCGGCGACCGTACGTCCGATTGATGCGGTCGCGAAGTTTCTTGGCGGGGCGCGCCCAGTCACGATCGTCAATCCATTGAGCACGAAGCAATGGGACCTGCGCGTGGTCGTGCCCATTGATGACATGAGCGATTTCAGCGCGCGCCCGGCAAGCAATGCAGCCACATCGCACGATGACGGTGACGGTACAAGTCCTCACAACTCCATCTGGCCTCACGTCGAGGCGCGAATCGTCGACCTGATTGAAACCCACCGCTCCACAATCGTGTTCGCAAATTCGCGTCGCCTCGCCGAACGACTCACCGCTCGCCTCAACGAAATTCATTACGAGCGAGTGACCGGCGAACGCCTTGAGGGAGGACCCGCGCCGGCGGCCGTGATGGCACAATCCGGCGCCAGTGCTGGCGCTCCACCTGTTCTCGCACGCGCCCACCACGGATCGGTAAGCAAGGATCAGCGCGCAATCATCGAAGACGATCTGAAATCCGGTCGACTACCGGCGGTCGTGGCGACGAGCAGTCTCGAACTTGGCATCGACATGGGCGCTGTCGACCTGGTGATTCAGGTGGAAGCACCCGCGTCGGTCGCCAGTGGACTCCAGCGCATTGGCCGCGCCGGTCATCACGTCGGTGCGGTGAGCACCGGTGTCGTTTTCCCGAAGTACCGCGGGGACTTGATCGCATCGACTGTTGTCGCGGAGCGGATGCTTTCCGGTGACATTGAGTCGCTATCGATTCCGACCAATCCCCTTGACGTGCTGGCCCAACACATCATCGCCGCCGTGGCGATCGAGGACTGGACGACTGACGAACTGCTGGCACTCGTACGCCGGGCCGCGTCGTATGCCTCGCTGCCCGACAGCGCGTACGACTCGGTTCTCGACATGTTGTCAGGTCGCTATCCCAGCGACGAATTTGCCGAACTGCGACCGCGGCTCGTCTGGGATCGCGTGAGCGGTGTGCTCAGCGGGAGGCCGGGCGCGCAACGACTGGCCGTGACAAGCGGCGGGACGATTCCGGATCGTGGACTGTTTGGCGTCTTCCTCGTCGGCGAGAAGCAAAGCCGCGTCGGCGAACTCGACGAGGAAATGGTCTACGAATCACGAGTGAGCGACGTATTTACCCTTGGAGCATCGTCGTGGCGTATCGAAGACATCACTCACGATCGCGTTCTCGTTTCGCCCGCACCGGGGCTGACGGGCCGTCTGCCGTTTTGGCACGGCGACCGTCAAGGCCGTCCGTACGAATTAGGGGTTGCCACTGGGGCGTTCTTGCGCGAGATCTCATCAGCCAAGCCTTCGGTTCGCGACAAGCGGCTGACCGCGATCGGGCTCGACGATCGGGCTCGGACGAATCTGCAGTCCTACCTCTCCGATCAACGCGAGTCGACCGGTCGAGTGCCCGATGACCGCACGATCGTTGCCGAGCGGTTTCGAGATGAGCTCGGCGATTGGCGCATCGTCGTGCACTCCCCTTTCGGCGCGCAGGTACACGCACCATGGGCCTTGATCGTGGGCGCGCGTTTGCAAGCGGAATATGGCATCGACGCACAGGTCATGCACGCCGACGACGGACTGGTCCTGCGGTTGCCTGATACCGAAGATGACACGGCCGTACGCCTCGCCATTGACGCCCTTGTCGTGGAGCCCGAAGACATTGAAGCCGAGGTCACGCGACACCTCGGCAGTTCGGCCCTATTTGCCGCACGATTCCGCGAATGTGCAGCCCGCGCGTTGTTGTTGCCGCGTCGCGATCCACACCGACGCTCGCCGCTATGGCAACAACGGCAGCGTTCCGCGCAACTGTTGTCTGGTGCGGCGCAGTACGGCTCGTTCCCGATCGTTTTGGAGACGGTTCGCGAGTGTCTCCAGGATGTGTTCGACGTGCCCGCGTTGGTGTCATTGATGCGTGACATCCGCAGCCGATCCGTGAGCATCGTCGATGTTGAAACGCCACTGCCGTCACCCTTCGCCCGATCGCTGATGTTCGGCTACGTCGCCAACTTCATGTATGAAGGTGACTCGCCCCTTGCCGAGCGACGAGCGGCGGCCTTAGCGCTTGACTCGACAATGTTGGCCGAACTGCTCGGCCAGGCTGAGTTACGTGAACTTCTCGATCTCGACGCAGTCGAGACCGTTGAAGCACAACTGCAGCGCCTCACCGAGGATCGCAAGGTTCGATCGATTGAGGGATTGGCCGACTTACTGCGTGTGCTGGGTCCGCTGTCGATCGACGAATGCGTCCGCCGCGGGGCATCCCTCCTATGGTGCGACCAACTCGTCACGGCGCGTCGTGCAGTTGCCGTACGGGTCGGCGGGCGCGAAGTCGTGGCGGCCATCGAAGATGCAGCCAGACTTCGCGACGCACTGGGAACCGCCTTGCCGGTGGGCATTCCGGACGCCTTCCTGGAACCCGTTGAGGCTCCACTGGCCGACTTGGTGCGCAGATACGCGAGAACCCACGGGCCATTTCACGCCGCGGAAATCGCTACCTGCTTCGGACTCGGGGTCGCTGTGGTTGACGGCGCACTCGCGCAAGCAGTTGCCGCCGGTCGCGTCGTGGCTGGTGAGTTTCGACCCGGCGGAGCGGGCTCCGAGTGGTGCGACGTCGACGTACTTCGACGTTTGCGTCGCGCCTCCGTCGCGGCATTGCGACGAGAAGTGGAACCCGTCGCAGCCAGCACACTCGGGCTGTTCTTGCCACAGTGGCAGCATGTTCGGTCGTCCGGGGAGTCGCGCAGGGACGCCAAAGTCGCTCGTACGGCCGGCGTTTTGCGCGGTGCCGAGGGCGTACTCGCCTGCATCGAGCAACTCCAGGGCGTTGCGGTTCCAGCGAGCGCGTGGGAGTCATCGGTCTTGACGTCGCGGGTGGAGAACTATGAACCGGCGTTTCTTGACGAACTTACGTCGTCGGGCGAAGTCGTGTGGACTGGGCGCGGTCGACTGCCCCAGGGCGACGGATGGGTGTCGATGTACGTCGCGGAACATGCGCCGCTGCTGTTGCCGCTAGATGAGGATGCCGAGCCCACTGAGGCAGAGTCGGCTGTCGTGGCGGTACTAGCCGATGGCGGTGGGTGGTTTTTCCGCGCGCTCTCCGACCGAGTTGCCGCCGAACTCGATCGTGTCATCGACGATCACGAACTCAGCGAAGTCCTCTGGGACCTGGTCTGGTCGTCGCGATTGACGAACGACACTGTCGCGCCGTTGCGCACAGCACTCAGCGCCGGGAGCAAGGCCGCTCGCAGAGCCGGTGGACCGGTGCCCAGCAGGCTGCGTGGACGCTATTCGAGTCTGCGCACGAGTCGAATCGCACTTCCCTCCCGGACCGGACCAGCGACGGTGAGTGGACGATGGTCGCTCACTCCCGCGCGTGAACAAGATCCAACGCTACGGGCTGCGGTGTACGCCGAAGTGATGTTGAACCGCCACGGCGTACTCACACGCGGGGCGGTAGCAACCGAGAGTGTCGTCGGCGGGTTTGCCGCGACCTACAGGGTCATGTCGGCGTTTGAAGACGCTGGCAAAGTACGCCGGATCTATGCCATTGAAGGACTCGGCGCTGCGCAGTTCGCGAGTGCCGGTGCGGTCGATCGCCTCCGCGCGTGTGCCCTTGACGCCGGTGCATCGCCGGTCGACGCGGTCGGGACCGACAGCGACGCCTCGGGTTCATCGGACTCGTCGGGTTCATCGGGTGAGCAGATCACCTACGTGCTGGCGTCAACCGACCCAGCGAATCCCTATGGGGCCGCACTTCCCTGGCCCGCGCGGCCCGATCACGTGGCAAGCGGGCACAAACCCGGGCGCAAAGCAGGGGCGGTGGTCATTGTCGTAGGCGGGGCATTGGTTCTCTATGTCGAGCGAGGTGGTCGGTCTCTGCTGTCCTGGAGTGAGGATCCAATCATTCTTCGGGCCGCAGTTGATGCGTTGGCCCAGGCCGTTCGCAGCGGACTGCTGGGTCGCCTCACCATCGAAAAAACCGACGGAGTCAGCCCTCATGCCACGGCGGCCCAAGGGTCAGCGACCATCCTGGCAGCCAGTCTTTCTGCGGCTGGGTTCCAGCTCACCCCGAAAGGACTCCGCTTCTCCGCATGAGCATCCAGATACGCCCCATCGAACTGGCGGACGCCGAATCTGCGGCCGTCCTGTGGGGAGCAGCCTGGCGCACGGCCTACCGTGGGCTCGTCCCCGCTGCGCTACTGCGGGATCTGAGCATGGACGACGCAACCGACCGATTCCGAAGTCGCCTTGACGGGCGAGATCCGGATCCGGAGTCGTCCATGAACGTCGCGGAACTCCAAGGTCGAGTTGTGGGGTTTTGCGGATTTGGCCCCGAGCGGGAAGCGCACGGAGAAGCGATTGAGGATGTTGAACGCGGCGGACTCGGCGAGATCCGATCGCACTACATCGACCCGGATCATTGGCGGGAGGGCGTCGGGACCGCACTGACGCGCGCGTCGTGCTTGGCACTCGACTCGGCGTACAAACGAATCATGATCTGGGTACTCCGGGACAACGCGGCGGCTCGTAACTTCTACCAAAGCCAGGGCTTCGCGTACGACTCGATCGAGGAGACGCACATCTACTTCGACACACCGATGCAGGTCGTACGCCGTTCGCGCCAACGGCCGCCATGAATGCACCCGGCGTTCAATAGAGACTGACGAACGTACCTTTCACGCAAAAAACGGCGGGCTAGGCGGCGGCGGTGCCAGCAGCCTTCGGAGTCTTCGAAATGGTCGTGTCAGTGATTAACGCGGGTTCTAGTTGACGAACCGTGTTGTCGCCCATCAAGCCTTCGGCCTCGAAGCGCGATACTTCGTCACTCACCGAGCGAAGTACGACCGACAGCGGGGTGTGGAGCGCGCGGCAGATTGCCGCGAGGAGCTCTGAGGACGCTTCCTTTTGACCCCGTTCGACTTCGGAGAGATATCCGAGGGACACGCGAGCCTCTTTGGATACCTGGCGCAAGGTACGGCCTTGGCGCATCCGGCGCGTGCGTAACTCGTCGCCCAGGACGCCCCTCAATGAGACCGCCATGCCGCGCCTCCCCGATCCATGCCACTTACCTAATGTCACCACAACCCAATCGCGCAAGCGGTTATGCCCACGGCCGACCGGGTGACCAACGCTACCCCGCGCTACGGACTATCGCAGCACTGCGACCCGCCTGGGATCTGATGATCATGACTTGGGCACTGCCGCGCCAGGGCCGTTCAGGCGAATTTGGAGGGCATCAATAACCGCACCTACGGTCGACTCCCGCACCTTGGCGCGATCCCCCGTGAACGTGAAACTCCGCACGAGATCGGGCTCGCCGTCTCGATGGACGCCCACGTGGACGGTCCCAGGCTGGTGCCCGTCTTGTGGGTCTGGACCCGCGACGCCTGTGCAGGACACGCCAATGTCGGCAACCAGGCGGATGGCCACGCCGCGAGCCATCTGGATCGCTACCTCAGGGTCGACTGGGCCCACCCGATCGAGGAGATCGACGTCGACACCTAGCAATTGTGTCTTCAACCGAGTCGCGTACGCGACCACGCCACCGACCACAACATCGGACGCACCGGGCACGGCGGTGAACGTCGCCGCAACGAGCCCGCCGGTCAGCGATTCAGCGAAAGCCAGCGTCACGCCCTCGCGTCGACACGCGTCGAGGCAGTGTCCCGCGCGAACTACCAGGTCGATGGCCACGTCACTCATGTGTTGCTCATGCGACCGCTCCGGCGGATCGACGCAACGTCGACGCCCGGGCGACGTAGTCGATACCCGTGCCGAGCGTGAGCACCACGGCAACTGTCATCGCCAGAACTCTGACCAGATCCCACGACGACGACAGCGGTAGCACGTAGAGACCAATCGCCACCATCTGCGCGACGGTCTTTGCTTTCCCGCCTCTGCTCGCAGGTATCACGCCATAACGAATGACCCAGAAGCGCAACAGCGTCACCCCAATCTCGCGTATCAAAATCGCAGCGGTCACCCACCACGCCAGAAGTCCGAGAAGTGACAGCCCGATAAGCGCGACGCCGGTGAGGGCCTTGTCCGCGATCGGATCGGCAATCTTTCCGAAAGTAGTCACCAGATTGTGTCGACGCGCGATCTCGCCATCAACGAAGTCCGTGAGCGAAGCCGCCAGGAAAACGACGAACGCAGCGATACGAGTGGAGTTGGTCATCCCGTCATCACGGAGCAGTAGCCACGCGAAAACTGGAACCAACAGCAACCGCACACCCGTTAGAGCATTGGGAACGTTGAACGCACTCGTGCTTCCAACGGGGTCACCGACATGATCTGCAGGTGCTGGCTTCATTGACAGCTCAGGCCATCGCCACGTCGACGGCACCGTCGACGGAGTTCAGTTCGCCTCCGTCAACAACCGCCTGAAGGTCGACGCCATCAGTTCCGGTGACGCGGGCGGCCACCATGTCGCCAATCCGATAATCGCCGGTGAGGCCCACAACACGCGTGCTGCCGTCGACCTCGGGTGCTTGGTGCGCCGCGCGGCCTTCACCCTCAGCGCCCTCGATCGACTCCAGCAGAACCGTGACCGCTTCGCCGATGCGATCCTCCGCACGTTGATTGCTGAGCTCTTCGACCAGTGAGCTCAGCCGCGAGAGTCGCTGGGCGATGACATCAGCGGTGATCTTGTCGTCGTACGTCGCGGCTTCGGTCTCGTCCTCGTCGGAGTATCCGAAGACACCCACGGCATCGAGGCGGGCTTGGGTCAGAAAGTGCTCCAACTCCTCCACATCGGCTTCAGTCTCGCCCGGGAAGCCCACAATCACGTTGCTGCGGATGCCCGCGCGGGGCGCCCGCGCTCGGATGGACGCGATGAGTTCAAGGAACGATGTGGTGTCACCAAAGCGACGCATCCGTCGGAGGACCGAGGCGCTCGCGTGTTGGAAGGACAGATCGAAGTACGGCACGACGCCTTCGGTCGACGTCAACACCTGAACGAGGCTCGGCCTCATCTCTGCCGGTTGCAGGTAGGACAACCGGATGCGTTCAATTCCGTCGAGAGACGCAAGTTCTGGCAGCAGCGTTTCAAGCAGTTGCAGATCGCCCAGGTCCTTCCCGTAAGACGTTGAATTTTCGCTGACGAGCACCAATTCCCGTACGCCTTGCTCGCCCAACCAGCGCGCCTCTGCGATCACGTCGGTGGGACGACGGGACACGAATGACCCCCGGAAGCGAGGAATCGCGCAGAACGCGCAACGCCGATCGCATCCGGATGCCAACTTGAGCGGCGCGATTGGGCTGCTATCGAGTCGCTTGCGCATGACTCGAGGACCACTTGAGGGTGCGTGCGCGGCCAGTGACGCGTCATCATCGGTGTTGTCCGTTGAACCGTGCCCCGGCACAACGATTGCGCTGGCATGGCGATCGATCGGACTGATCGGGAGCAAGGCCCGACGATCGCGGGGCTGGTGAGCTTCGTGCACTTCGCCAGCAAGGATGGAACGCAATCGTGCCGCGACGTCGGGATAGTCGTCGAAGCCGAGTACGGCGTCGGCTTCAGGCAAGGACGACGCGAGTTCAGCGCCATACCTTTCCGCCAAACAACCAACCGCAACGACGGCGCGCGGGCCGTGGTCCCCTTTCAGATCGGCCGCCGACAGAAGAGTGTCGATCGAGTCCTTCTTCGCTGCCTCGACAAAACCGCATGTGTTGACGACGACGGCGTCGGCGGCGGCGGCGTCAGCGACGAGTTCCCATCCGTCAGCCTCTAACCGCGCCGCTAACTCCTCGGAATCAACCTCGTTGCGCGCACAACCGAGAGTGACGAGGGCCACGCGTTGCGGGCGGCGGGTCTTGGCGTGGTCCACCACGCCACCCTACGGGCAGCCCCGACTTTGCCTAACCCACTCCAGTCAGCATCGCCAGGGTGTCGTCCAGTTCGTCGCGGCTGATGAACACCTCGCGCGCCTTCGAACCCTCACTAGGGCCGACGATGCCACGCGTCTCCATCAAATCCATCAGGCGACCTGCCTTCGCGAAGCCAACCCGCAGCTTTCGCTGCAACATTGATGTCGAGCCGAGTTGGCTATTCACCACTTCAGAGACAGCGCGACACAGCAACTCGAGGTCGTCACCAATGTCCTCGTCGATCTCCTTCTTCGGCGCAGTCGCGGCCGCAACGTCGTCTCTGTACGTCGGCGCCATTTGCTCCTTACAGTGCGCCACGATCGCCCGGATCTCGGCTTCGGAGACGTACGCCCCTTGGATGCGCATGGCCTTGTTCATCCCCGACGGAAGAAAGAGACCGTCGCCTTGTCCGACGAGTTTTTCTGCTCCCGGCTGGTCCAAGATGACACGACTGTCGGCCAACGACGAGGTCGCAAAGGAGAGCCGACTTGGAACGTTGGCCTTGATGAGTCCGGTCACCACATCAACGCTGGGCCGCTGGGTGGCAAGCACGAGGTGGATGCCAGCCGCGCGCGCGAGCTGGGTGATTCGCACGATGGAGTCTTCAACGTCGCGAGGCGCAACCATCATCAAGTCGGACAGCTCGTCAATGATGATGAGTAAATAGGGATAGGGCAGGAGTTTTCGTTGGCTACCTGCGGGCACCCTGATGGTGCCCGATTTCACTGCCTTGTTGAAATCGTCGACGTGGCGGAATCCGAACGCAGCCAGGTCGTCATACCTCGTGTCCATCTCCTTGACGACCCATTGCAGGCAGTCGGCTGCGCGCTTTGGATGGGTGATGATGGGAGTAATCAAGTGCGGAATGCCTTCGTAAGCCGTGAGTTCGACGCGCTTGGGGTCGATCAAGACCATGCGTACCTCGGCAGGAGTAGAACGCATCATCACTGATGTGATCAGTGCATTGATGCATGACGACTTCCCGGCGCCGGTCGCACCCGCAACCAAGATGTGCGGCATTTTCGCGAGGTTGGCGCACACGAAGCCGCCTTCTACGTCCTTGCCAAGGCCGACGCTAAGTGGGTGGTGATCATTGGTCGCAACCGGTGAGCGCAGTAAGTCTCCGAGGCTGACAAGTTCGCGGTCGGTGTTGGGGATCTCGATGCCGATGGCTGACTTGCCCGGGATGGGCGTGAGGATTCGGACGTCGGCGCTTGCGACGGCGTACTCGATGTTCTTGGTTAGCGCGGTGAGACGCACCACTTTGACGGCCGGGCCAAGTTCGACCTCGTAGCGGGTGACTGTCGGTCCGCGCATGAATCCCGTGACTTTGGCATCGAGGTCGAATTGTTCAAAGACGGCGGTTAACGACGCAATGACGGTGTCATTGGCCTTGGTCCGAGCTTTGTGTGCGGCGCCCGGTTTCAGCAGGCTCGGGTGGGGCAAGTGGTAGGTCACATCTCCCGGAAGCGGGAGCTGCTCGCTCGTCGTCGCATGTGCGAATTCGTCGACGCCGAACCCTCGATCAGGCACTTCAACTTCGGCATCGCGGGCATCAAGGGCATCGACAGGAGGTAGTTCGATCACAACGGTGTGCGGCGAGGTGTCGCGCTCGGTCGGCACTAATGCTGGCGAAGCGACGTCGCGGGTCAGGTCGATCTCGGCTGCGGCGTCGGCCACGCCGTCGGTGAGGTCGATGAGACGGCGGCGATCCAAGAGTCGGCGTACCCCCGTCGCTGGTCGTCGAGCGGACGTTTCGGTCGCATCCTTGGCTTGTTCGTAGTCGTCCGCGTCGTAGTCGTCAGCGTCGTAGTCGTCAGCGTCGTAGTCGGATTCGGCGTTTTCGTCAGCGGCGTAGTCGGATTCGGCGTTTTCGTCCTCGCTTTCGAAGTCCCCTTCGCCTTCGGCGTCGAAGGCCTCGTCACTACCCGCACGGCGCAACAGCAAGCGGTCCCAGAGCTCAGCAAGTCGCTGTGGGACAGCAGTCACCGGTGTTGCGGTCACGACGAGCAGACCGAATACGAAGAGAACCAACAACAACAGGATCGCGACGGCGTTTCCGAGGGCGGCAACGATGGGTGCGGAAATCCCCCAACCGAGCCAGCCGCCCGCGCCGCGCATGGCGACGGCGCCCGCGCCTGGGGTTGGCGCGCCTTGAGCGACATGCCAAATTCCGACCACAGACAACACGAGCGCCGTTCCACCGATGGAGATGCGACCGGTTGCAGCGCTTTCTTCAGGGTGTCGCATGATGCGGACGGCGAGTGCGATCAGCAGGAGCGGAACGAGCCAGCCCAAGGCGCCGACTGCGCCACTGACGATCGCGGCCAAAATATTGGCAAAGGTCCCCGTGATCCCCCACCACGCGACAGACGCGACCACGATTGCGAGTCCGATCAGGGCGAGACCGAGGCCGTCGCGTCGATGCGCCGGGTCGAGTTCGCGAGCTCCGCTGCCGAGACGTCGCGCACCGCCACCGATCAGTCGAGCCAAACCGGACCATGCGACCGCGCAACCGTCGAGGATCTTGTGGCCAACCCGCGTCGGAAAACCATGGCCGATTTTGGGGTACGCCTTGCGCGCTGGCGTACGACGCTTGGTCGCGCGAGTTCCACTCGATCCGGATTTACCGGATTTACGTGGCGCGGGGGAAGAGCCCAACTTCGTGCTGCGGGCGCGCGAAGGTGCGGGCGTACGAGTCGCCATGTTGGCAGGCTAGTCAGCGGCGGCGTACGCAGCGGTACGCCACGCCCAAGACGGCGGCGCCCTCCATATTCGGTGGAAGGCGCAGATAACGGTCCAAGATCAAAGTTTGAGGTACGAATCTGAAGTTAAACTCCAGGTTCCTACCTCTAAGTTAAGAGAGAGTCAGGCTTCGATGACGACCGGGACGATCATGGGCCGTCGCCGATGGGTCTCACTGACCCATTTGCCAACTCGGCGTCGGACCAGTTGAGCCAGCGGCGCTGTGTCCGAAACCCCAGAGCGAAGCGCATCTTCGAGGGCCTCACGGATTTGCGGCAAGACGGCGTCAAAAATCGCGTCGCCTTCGGAGAAGCCACGGGCATGCAGTTCAGGCCCAGCGACGACCTTGCCTTCGACGATGTCGACCGCAACGAATACCGAGATAAACCCCTCTTCACCCAGGATCCGGCGATCCTTGAGCGACGCTTCGGTGATGTCGCCCACGCTCGACCCGTCGACGTAGACATATCCGCAGGGAACGGCGCCCACGATTGACGCCACCCCATCAGCGAGATCGACTACGACACCGTCGTCGGCCAGGACAATGCGGTCGCGCGGCACGCCGGTCTTTTCAGCGAGTGCGGCGTTGGCTCGCAGGTGCCGCCATTCACCGTGGACAGGCATGACGTTGCGGGGCTTGCAGATGTTGTAGACGTACAGAAGTTCACCGGCCGCGGCGTGACCGGACACGTGGACCATCGCA
>JBBRTC010000007.1:0-58719 GCA_038244765.1 Candidatus Nanopelagicales bacterium
CCTCCACCGCCACCACCACCATCACCGTCAACCCCGTCGTGGTCACCCCACCGGTGGCGTCGTTCACCGGGACACCGACCAGTGGGCCGGTGCCGTTGACGGTGAACTTCACCGACACCTCCACCGGCACCCCCACCTCGTGGGCGTGGAACTTCGGCGACGGCGGCACCGCTAACACCCAAAACGCGTCTCACCAATTCACCACCACCGGCACATTCACCGTCACCCTGACCGCGACCAACGCCGGCGGGCCCTCCACCGCCACCACCACCATCACCGTCAACACACCATCCACCTGGTCGCTCCGGATCAACGCTGGCGGGGCCGTCCTCCCGGGCGGTTGGACCGGGGATTTGTCCCCCGTGTCCGTCTATGGCAACTCGGCGGCGGCGAAATCGTGGACCGTTAGTACGACGTCAACGATCACAACGACCGATGTGAGCATCCCCCTCGGCACGCCATCATCAATGTTCCAGTCTGCGCGCTACGACGGAAGTGCCGGCGCAAACATGGCTTACACAGTGCCCGTCCCCCGAAACGGTCAGTACCTCGTCCGGCTCTACTTCGCCGAGTACTCATTCACGGCGGCAGGCAAGCGCAAGTTCAGCGTGGCAATCAACGGCACGACGGTGCTGACAAACTTTGACATCTTCACTGCCGCCGGTGGAGCGAAGAAGGGGGTCGCACGGGCCTTCACAATCAACACAAATGGGCCAATCACGGTGGGCTTCACGCGTGGAAATGAAAACCCAGTAATCCAAGGTATTGAGGTGATTCAGCAGTGATTTCGGGCGCATCTGCGCCTGCCAGCACGATCCACCCCGAATTGGCGAACGTCTTCCGAGCTCTCGAAGACGCCAACATCGGGTGGCTGCATCTGCGGGGGATGCTCGACGGGAGCGACGATGACGTCGATCTCCTGGCGGATCCCGATCGAGTGGCAGCGCTCGTCACGGTGATGACGACGCAGGGGTTCGTCCAGCGACGAGCCCCTGAACACTCACCGCACCTCTTCTTCCTCCGGTATCTCCCCACCGAGTCACGTTGGCTCGTCCTCGACGTGCTGCCGACACTCGTACCCGCAGGTGGGGGGTCCGGCGAATTGGCCATCGTGCCTGACTTGATCGCGCGCTCGCATCTCGACGAAAGTGGAGTACGCCACCCCGACCACACCGACGGCATCTGGTTAATGCTCCTACGACGAGCCTTGCAACGAGGAGCGGCCGGCGTTCGCGAGTGGGTTTCCGAATCGGGAGTCTCACTGGCCAAACTCGCACTCTTTGGCCCAGTTGTTGACGCGCTCGATCGACACGCGGGTACCGGTACGGCGCAACGGTTCCTCTCGACCTACGCCACGTCCGAAGATGACTTCAACCAGATGATGCGGAGTGTGGCCAAAGCACTGCGTCGCACGGCCAAGCCACGCACACGGTTGGGGCGCCAACTCCGACGCGTGCGTGTCGCAATTCCGTGGGGCGCCGAGGGTCGGCGCGGAGTGACCCTGGCCGTGCTCGGTCCGGATGGCGCAGGAAAATCAACGTTGATTGACCGCCTCACAAGCGAGATACCCCTTGGTGTGACGACGCACTACTTGGGCGTCTTCCGTACGACCGAGCGTGAGGCGTTCTGGCGCAAAGGTCCCGGCGTCACCCTCGGATTGAAGCTGGTGAAGTTGCGCACGCGGTCCTCGCGTGGGGTTTACAGCGCCAGTCTGGGTCACGTCGCGTTGTTTGATCGTCACGCCGTCGATGCCCTGCTTCGCCCCGGCCCCAAGACATTCAAGTCGACCGTGAGTTACTCATTGCTGTCGAAGTCGTGTGCCATCCCCGACACTTTTGTTGTGCTGGACGCACCCGGTGAAGTCATGTTTGCGCGCAAGGGCGAACACACTGTTGAGATCCTAGAGGAGCGCCGGCAGCGCTACCTCGACTTGCGCGAGAGATATCCCCACGTGGAAGTGATCGATGCGACACAAACTGCCGACGGCGTTCTTCACGATGTATCCGCGCTGATCTGGGCTCTTTACTCCGCACCAAGACCGTGACCACAACCATGACCGATGTCAACGCACCCGCCGGCCACGTTCCACGGGCCTCAGGGTTGGCCTCCACGCAAGTACGTGGTTCGGCGCTGCTCCTCATTGGTCGAGTGTTGGCAATGCTGCTTGGCGTCGTCACGCAGTTGCTGCTCGTTCGGGTGCTGTCCAAGGATGACTTCGGCGCATTCAGTTGGGGTCTATCGATTGTCACCGTCGTCCAAGCATTCGTTCCGCTGGGGCTCGACCGAATCGATTCGAAACACCTCGCCATAGCAGACGAACGCGGAGACGATCGTCGGTTGGTCGGCGTACTTCTCGCCGAAACCATGGTCATCTCGGTTACCGGTTCCATCGTCTTTGTCGGCACCCTCGCGCTTCAGTCACATCTCTACCCCGGCTTGGCGCCTTCAGCACTTGCAGCAAATCTGCTCGTCCTGTTGGTCCTCCTCGCTCCCTTGGGCGCGCTGGACACGATGGTGCTGAACGCGTTTGCAGTGTTTGCCAAGTCGCGCTCAGTGTTCTTCCGTCGTTACGTCCTTGAGCCGTCGCTTCGCCTGAGCGCGGTGGCTCTGGTACTTCTCGGTGGCGGATCCCTCTATGACCTCACGCTCGGCTACATCCTCGCGGCCGCGCTGGGGATGGCGATTTACGGAGTAATGCTCGTTCGACTCCTGCGCAAACTTGGAGTCCTGCGCAACCTTCGTGGTCGCGTTACTGTTCCGATGAGAGAACTGCTCATCGATGGACTCCCGCTGCTCACCTCGACTCTTGTATATGCCGCGATCAATGCAGTCCCTGCCTTGTATTTGGGGGCCGTCGGTAACGCCACGGATGTCGCCAACCTACGTGCGATTGCACCGATCGCGACCGTGGCGATGGCGGCCTCGACGGCCTTCGCCGTGCTCTATCTCCCAACAGTGACTCGGATGTGGGAGCGCGGGGATCATCACGGCGTACGCATCTCCTACTGGCGGACCGCGCTGTGGGTGTCGTTAGCAGCCTTCCCGGCATTGCTGATGTCGACGGCGTACGCCGGCACGACAACGGTGACTTTGCTTGGCGAGCGGTACGCCTCGAGCGCACCACTGCTCGCGATCTGCGGCGTCGGGTACTTCTTCCAATCAGCAAGCGGATTTAGCGCCCAGATCCTGACCGTCGCGGGCCGTCGGCGTTATCTGTTCTGGACCAACGGCCTGACCTTGCTCATTGGCTTTGTGTCATCGGCCATGCTGATCCCGACGTACGGCGCGCTCGGCGCGGCATGGGCGACCCTCATCACGCTGGTCGCCAACAATGTGCTCCGGCAGGTGGGTCTGCGCGGATTGCCGGTTCGGGTGTTCGACATGCGCGTTCTGGCGCCGTACATCCTCATGATCGTTATCGCCCTTGATCTCGCCGGGCTGCAGTCCGTCGCACCTGTCGGGTTTATCGGTGCGATGGCGATCTCCAGCCTGGCGACGCTCGCGCTTCTCCTGTTCACCGTGCCCTGGCTCGACGTCCCCAGCACCTTCCCGGAATTGATGCGCGTACCCGTCTTTGGGGGAGTGCTACGAACGGCCGCCTACCGCGGCCATATGCGGCGTCGACGTCCCTCGCCGTACCACCTGGGTTATCTCCCAATCCCCCCCACCGAGCTGCCGGGGGAAGGACACACGATGATTCCTGCCGCTGAAAATCCCGCCGAGCCGATCAACTCAGACCCGCGTGTCGGCGACCCCAAATTCCTCACACCAACCGGTGCTCCTGTCACGATGCTCGTAGGCACGATCCCCGAAGCACTTCGGCGAGAGGCAATCGCGATGCGACCAGGCGAGTGGATGGTCGCGCAGATGCGACATGCATCCGGCTCCCCCAATGCCATGCACGCTGCCGCTCAAGCTGCGGGACTGGTGGACGTCACCGTCTACTGGGAAGCGCCTAACCGATCACGGCGAACGATGCTGGTCCCGATGGACTCACCTGGTGCGCTGCGCGCGGCGCTGCGGCGCAACGAGGGGAGCATTCGCGGACGCATCGCGAGTCGCGTCGCACTCGTGATGGCGCGGGTCGGCTTAATCTCGCTCGTGACTCGCGATCTCATCGTCGTAGGGAAACGTCCCGCCCGATGACGGCGTTTCTTGAGGGCTTGGCCGAGGCCATCAGAGCTGGCGACGTTGAGACCGACGATCACAGCAGCGCGACCTCAGTACTCACCGACGATCTTCGAGTCCTGCACGTCACACCAGGCTTCGTCGAGTCACGCCACGTGGTCGGGCTTTTCGTTGACAAACGGGGGCGAGTCAAAGCCGTCGCAAAGACACCTCGACGCGAACACGATGACGCCGGGGTGAGACACGAAGCCAACCTTCTCTCGCGACTTCACGACCTTGCTCCCGAACTCTCTGCCACCGTGCCCGCGGTTCTTGCCTATACGCGGTGGTACGGCCGGCCCGTACTCGTCGAGAGTGCCCTCGTCGGCACTGCTCTCACACATGCACGAGCGCGCCGCCATCCGCGAGCCGTCGCGAGTATCCGCGAATGGATCACTCAACTTCCGGTCACTTCGCACAGCAGTGGAACGACGATGATTGACGAGTTGTTGTCACCATCTCTGGAGCGCCTGAGGCAACTCACTCCGACTATCCATCCGCTTCGTGACATAGCAGACCGAACTGAACAGGCACTCAACATCCTCCACGACGTCGAGTTACCGCGACCTTTCGAGCATGGCGACCCCAGTCATCCGAATCTCATGGTCTCCCGCGATGGGCTCGCGCGAGTCGTCGACTGGGAACTGGCACGCGAGGATGGCGCACCCGGTCACGACCTCGCGTTCTTTCTCGGCTTCACTGCGTTTGCTCACCGTCGGGCGCACGGTGTTGATGCGGAACTTGCGGCGTTCAATGACGCGTTCTTACACGCGGGAGCACGCGAAGGTCGCGACTTCAACAACGCCATCCAGAGCGCCGGGATCGACGCACACTTAGCCCGGCCGCTTTTCGTTTTGGCTTGGGCAAGGGCCGCATTGAGAATCATCGAGCGCCTCGCACCAGACATGTCCGGACTATCGCGCGAACAAAGATCTCACCTGCTTCGAGAACTCGAGGCAAGTCGCAACACCACTCTCTGGACTGCTGTGGTCACTGCGGGTGAATGTGTAGTCGGGGTCACCCAGTCGGCCTAGTTGTGTGATTTACCCCACGCCTCAGGCGTTCGGAGACCGATTACTGCACGCATTGCGGAGGACTCCGCCCGGGTGACGTGTCGCAGGTTTGCTCATGTCACGAAGTGGTGACGACGATGCCATCTCTGGCGCAGGCAGCACCTGAACCTCTTCCCATCCCCCGTCACCCCACCCCCTTGCCTGCGTCGCTTGGAGGCAAGCATGAGTACCAACCTCGTAACACGACACCGAGAAAATTCTGGAGCACGCCATCGACTAGAGCGTGCATCTCGATCAATCTCAAATGCGCATCGACGCAATGTCGCCATGATCGGCGCCACCGCAATCACCGCAGCGGTCGGACTCGTCGTTCCGATTGCGTCCCACGCGCTATCGGGCAGCGGAGGCACTACGTCCTGGCACATCGACGCAGGTGGTCCCGGGCTCACGAGTTCGGACGGAACCGTGTGGACAGCTGACAGCGGATTCAGCGGTGGAAGCTCCACACGCACGACGCACTTGATTACCGGTACTCACAACTCCGACTTGATGGCAACGGCTCGCGCCGGGATGTCGTCGTATGCCTTGCCGGTTGCACCTGGCACGTACAACGTCACCTTGGCGATGGCCGAAACTGTGTGGACCGTCAACGACAAGCGCAAGTTCAGCGCCACCGTCGAAGGTGTCGACGCCGTCAAAGACCTCGACCTTTACGAGCACTTCGGCGCGTACCGGGAAGTCGATGCTGGACTGACGGTTGACGTCACTGACGGCATTCTCTCCATCAACTTCCAAGCGAAGTGGGATCAAGCAACAGTCTCAGCGATCATCGTGGAGCCCACGAATTCGTCACCAAGTCCTACGGTCTCGCTCACGTCACCGGCACCCACGCCAACTACACCCACCCCAACACCAACGACGCCGACGCCCACAACAGCGACGCCGACGCCTCCCACCCCAACACCAACACCAACACCAACGACGCCAACCCCGCCATCGACCGGTGGAAAGCTGACGTGGGCCCCCCCGGCCTTGGTGAATCCAATTTCGATGACCTACCCCGAAGGGGCTGTGCCGCTCAAGTTGGATTCGTCGCGGGACTACATCCTGAAGTTGCCCTCCGGTCGCGCTCTCAACAACACGTACGGATTGACCATCAACGGTGGCCATAACGTCGTGATCGTCGGCGGAGCCGTGAACGTCGGCGGCGGAGTTCCGAGCCTGGGGATCGTGGCCCGACGCGGTGCCTACTTCAAGGATCAGACCGGGACGCTCTTCCTGGAAGGCGTTCGGTTCCACTCACCGAGTAGTGCCTACCTGATGGAAGGAATTGACCTCAGTCAATCTAAGGGCGCGACGGTGATCATTCAGAACGTCGTGGTCGAGCACCTCGTAGGTTCACAGAGCACCAACCATGCCGACGGCTTGCAGACATGGGCGGGCCCAAACCGCCTGCTCATCGATCGGTTGTCCATCGACACGGGCTACCAGGGCATGTTCTTGCTTCCGAACCAGCACCTCAGCGGTTCTGCGCCGGTCCAGTGGGACTTCCGTCATGTCTATCTCCACGGACAATCGAGTGCGAAGTACCTCATGTGGAAGCCCAGTGCGGCATTTAATTGGAAGATCAGCAACATCTACCTCCTCCACGACAGTGGGCGAGCTCGATCGCTGATGCTCTATCCCAGCAGTGATCCGCTCTTCGCCTCGGTGTTGATGCTCAGCACCGGCGCCACTGCAACGGCGAGAGTCGCTGACGATCCCCGCATGTACGGCTCGGCCGCCGGGTCGACGTACCACAGCGGGGGCTATGCCTGACCTTTGATCATCTGGCCGTCTAGGTCACGATCCTGGACGGCCAGATGACGAAGTTGCGGTCACGACTTATCCTGTCCTTGCACCCGAGTACTAGGTGTCGTCATCAACGACCGTGAAAAAAGTGGGCGGGGGGTTTCCTGAGTGTCGCGCCCAGTGTCGACAACTCCTGCTGCTGTGGAACCCGACCTCGACCCTGCGGCTACACCCGCGCCGAATCGACGCGGTTGGGTTGCAGTTGGATTGGTCGCCGCCCTGGTGCTCGCAGGCGTCGGAATCTCGCTCTCTCGCGGTTCACGCGAGGCGGCCAAGGCGCCTTCCCGTACTGCCTCGCCGACACTCACCGGCATAGCGCCGGACCAAAAGTTGTCGTGGGCGCCTCCGGTATTGGTTAACCCCACGACGATCAAGGTGACCGCCAATACCCACAAACTCCGCCTCGACCCGATCAGCGACTACCGCCTCGTCCTGCCACCGACACAGATCACTCTCAAGGGTGGCCTCATCATCCAAGGCGGACACAACGTCGTAATGATCGGCGGACAAATCAACGTTCCGTCATCGAGCACCACGCCCACCCCTGTTGATCGACGAGGGCTCTACCTCAAAGACCAGACTGGGACTCTGCACATCGAGGGCGTTCGACTTAGCGGTGACTTGGCTGAAGGCATCGACCTCGACGAACCACTGGGCGCGACTGTGCAACTCGAAAATATTGTGGTCGACCAAGTCACCGGCTCATACACTGACAATCACGCCGACGTTCTGCAGGGTTGGGCCGGACCCAACATTTTGCGAGTTGATGGTTTGCAGGGCTCCACGACCTACCAAGGCTTCTTCCTGTTGCCTAACCAACATTTCGCCGGACCGCCGCCACAGTTGTTTGACCTCCGCCGCATCGTTATCAATACAACACCCGAGGCGGCGTACCTGCTGTGGACCGACAAGCGGCCAGCGTGGCTCAAGGCCCGCGACATTGAGTTGATCGCACCAGGCCGCGACGACCTGACTCAAATCCTTCGCCCCGTGTCAGCGTGGGAATCGGCGATCTCGCTCAACAGTGACGATCCCATTGCTGTGCTCCCCGCGGGCCAGCCGGGGATCGGCTACGTCACGCCCGGATATTCCGCCCACGCGGCGGCGGCGGGAACCAGCCCATGACCACACTGCTCGTGTGCTCGGGTGGTGGTCACTTACGTCAGATGTGGACGTTGTGGCCTCGTTTCGAACTCAACGATGATCCGCTCTGGATCACTTTCGACACCGGACTCTCTCGATCACTGCTCGAGGACCAACACCGCATTTTTGCGCCAGTCGCTCAGCCCCGCGACCTTGGCGGAACGTTCGGAGGGAGCAAACTCGCGGAGAGAGTCTTTCGCGAACACCACATCGCGCGCGTGATCTCCACCGGTGCAACCCCGGCCGTTTCGTTCTTCCCGTCGGCTCGAATTCGGGGAATTGCCTGTCACTACATCGAAAGTGCAGCAAGGTCGGACGGACCCTCGGTATCAGGTCGAATCGTGAGGCAACTGCCCGGTGTCAACATGTACACCCAGTACCCGGGGTGGGCCGGGGGACGCTGGCACTACGTGGGCAGCGTTTTCGATGGATACCGCGTCGGGTCAGCCACGGCGTCAACCCCCGCCGAACCTCAACGCGTGGTTGTCACCGTTGGCACCCAAGAGACGTACAGTTTCCGTCGCTTGTTCGAACGACTCGTCAAGATCCTCCCTTCAAGTACGGACGTCCTGTGGCAAACCGGCGCGACAGACGTGAGTGGGTTAGGGATCGTGAGCCGCGACACAGTGCCAGCGGCCGAACTTGAAGCCGCCATCGCCAAGGCAGATGTCGTCATCGCACATGCGGGAACCGGATCTGCGCTGACTGCGTTCGACGCTGGGAAGTGTCCAGTCCTTGTACCGCGGCTAGCTAAGTACGGCGAGCACATCGACGATCACCAACAACAAATCGCGGCCGAACTTCATCGCCGCGGACTTGCGGTCAATTCCGCTGTCGAAGAGTTGACCGAAACGGTGTTGCTCGACGCGATGTCTCGAAGCGTCGAGTTGGTCGCCGATCCACCAAGGTTCCCGTTGTACGAACGTAGTCGCGGATGAGTCGGCCCTCGGTGACCTTCCTTGCATGGGCACCCACGGCGGGTCGAGCGAAGGACCTTGCCAACGAACTCGGTGGACTTGATCGTTGCATCTATCCGCTGAGCGATCGACGACTCGTACCACTGCGCTATCTCGTGAGTTCCGTCCTCACCGTCGCTCATCTGGTTCGGCATCGCCCGCGTTCAGTCGTCGTGCAGAACCCACCAGTTTATCCAGCCATGATTGTCTGGGCGTACGCGAAATGTTCGCGTTCGAGGTTCCTCTTGGACAACCATCCCGCCTCGTTTGGGGCGAAGGACAACACCCAAGCGAAGCGCATGATCGCAATAACTCGTTGGTTGGCGCGTCGCAGCGACGGTGTTCTCGTCACCACACCGGAATGGGTCGAAGTAGTGGAGTCGTGGGGAGCGCAAGGTCTCGTCTTGCATGAGGCTCCTCCGATGTGGAGCACCAGCGATCCTGGCGACATCGTTGGTCGACCCCGAATCCTCTTCTCGTGCGTGTTTGCCAAAGATGAACCGGTCGCGGAAGTCATGGATGCCGCCGCACAACTTCCGGACTTCGACATTCGCGTCACCGGTGACCCTCGACGAGCATCAACGATTGACCTCGACGCGCTACCGGCGAATGTCACCCTTACCGGCTGGCTCGACCAAGCGGCGTATGCCGCAGAAGTAGAGGCAGCCGATGTCCTTCTCGCTCTCACCACCGAACCCACATCGGTGATGCGCGCGGCCTACGAAGGCGCCTTCGCCCGGCGCCCGATGGTGCTCACGGACTGGCCGGCGTTGACGGAGTTGTTCCCGGAGTCGGTTTTCGTCCCAAACACGACTCAGGGAATCAAATCGGGACTCCAAGATGCCGTTAAGGGGTACACAGAAATGCGCTCATCGACCCCGATCGTGGCAAATAAGGCCCTCCGACGTTGGGTTTCCCAGTGTGCCTCGCTACGGTTAGCCCTTGGCCTGACCAAACCTGACGGTTTGGGAACTTCCGGGGGGACCGGGGCGGCCGCCCGGATCGGCGGGGGAACCGATCCTCAGGGAAGTGGGGTGCCAGGACTGTGAAAAAGCCCGAAAATGTCACATCGGCTACGTCAACCGGTGAAGAGAGGGCTGTTGTGCGTCACGGTCATCGAGCACGCCATCGAATCGCTGCCATTCTCAAGCGACGCTGGTGGGTGCTTCTGCTGACGACCATTGCCGTCGCCGGTGTCGCATTTGGCATCGATGCGCGGACGCCCGCTCGGTACCAAGCCGAGGCAGTCCTTGTTGTTCCTTCGACGGTGCCAGGACAACTTCCGCCGGGACAGCCCGACAACGCGATCAAATTGGCCAAGACGTACACCAAGTTGATCCCCATCGATGATGAGGTTGCGGCGGCGGTGGCCGCTGCGATTGGCGTCACCCCGAAAGATTGGACAAAGGCGGTCACCGTTACCAACGACAACGGCACTGCCCTGATCCACCTCGTCTATCAGGCTGACAACCCAACCCTGGCCGTCAAGGGCGCTGCGAGTACTGCCGCCGTTCTCACCCGACTGAACCCACCGGGCCAAGTAACCAATGCGAGCCTTCGGCGCGTACAGGTCCCGGATTCGGCAACGGCCATCACCGGTACGTCAACTTCGACGGGCATCCTCGGGGCGATCCTCGGGTTCATCCTGGGTCTGATCATCATCGCTGCGCTTGAGCGCACCGATCGACGCGTCGACGATGCCGAAGCGTTGGGCTCAGTTGTCGAGACCAGTGCGACCGAATGGGGCCCGCCAGTGAAGGAAGAGGCCGCAGCACTCGTACACCGCTGGGGCGCCATCGCCGGGACGCCTACTCCAGTTGTGGCACTCGTGTCGGCGGGAGACATTCCGCAGTACGACGTCGCAGCAGTTACCCACATGTTGGCCGAGCGCTCAAGCGCAGGTGGCCTGGCCACTCGGGCCGTCGAAGCCAAGCAGCGGGTCAACGGGGATCGGCCACGACCCCCGATCGACGGTGAGACAGCTCGGTTGCTTGCCGCCGGGCGCCCGGGACATGACGAAGGAGCGGAATTAGCCGCCCAAACTTCTGATCTGGTCGTTCTGCTGGCCAGTCGCGGAGGTCGCGCGAGCGAAGTAGAAGAAGCGCGCGATCGATTGGCCCAGTACGGCATCGAAGTCGCCTGGGCGTTGTTGCTCCCTCGGCCACACACCGTGGCTCCCTGATCTCGCGGTCCGGAACGCCCGACGATGACCCTCACCTTTCCGACCCGGATCACTCGGCCCAAACCGGGGCCACGAGTTACCGCGAACTCAGTACCTCGACGCGCTCGGTCAACTGAACTCACGCGCCCGTGGCTAGCCAGTTTGTCGATTGTGGCAATTCTCGCGCTCGGCGTGGGAGCGGGGCTAGGTCCCACCTACGGGGTCGCGGCTCTCCTTGGTGTCGCCGCGATGATCTACCTGGCCCGACGACCGGTCACATTGTGTTTGGTGGCTGTTGCTGCTGTGCCGGTGACCTCGGGATTGGCGCGAGGCGTTCCGATTCCCGGATTCCGCGTGTCGGAGTTGACGATCGTTTTTGGCGCCGTCGTCGTCCTGCTCATCCAGGCGCGGCGCATGCCGGGGCCCCAGTGGACGACTTTGGATCGCTTCGCCCTCTTGTATTGCTTCGGCGCACTGATCTTCGGCGTCGTTGACGTCATGGTCCATCAAGTGACCATCGCCTCGGACGACCTTCAGACGATGATCGGCCCCATCCAATTCTTCCTCGTCTATCGAACCCTTGCGACCGGACTAATCACCCACCGCGCGCGAATCCTTGCACTTCGATTGTGTTTGCTTGCCAGCCTTCCGGTGAGCTTGCTTGCGATCGCGCAACAGGCGATCGGGCAGAGCGTCACGAACGCGTTGGTGTCAGCTACCGGAACTACCGTATTCAATACCCCTGGCTTCGAACCGGTGTTCCGAGCAACCAGCGTTTTCCCCATTTGGCACGCACTCGGCGGCTACCTCCTGGTCATCCTCTTGCTCTCAGCTGGGCTCATCCTCGCCCACGATCACGAAGTCCTTCCCATCTGGGGACACCTTGTGGTCATTGGCCTCGGCACAGTGGCGATGGTGCTCACGCTGACAATCACCGTTGCGATAGGCGCTCTCTTCGGAGTGATCTTGCTCGGTTGGTTAAACGGGAGACTGAGGCAAGTCCTCACCCGGATGGTTGTGACAGGTGGCATCGCAATTTTTGTCTTCTACCCGCTCATCGCAAGCCGCATTGCCGAGCAGTCGATCACGACCGATCAGACGCCTGGCAACGGCACGTCACTGCTGCCGCAGACGCTGCAGTACCGCATCGGAGTTTGGTTGGACCAGTACCTGCCCGCGCTCAACGGGTCGTGGCTCACCGGGTACGGACCCGCTCAACCACCCGGGATCGACTGGCACCACACCGAAAGCGGCTTCATCACGATCCTGCTTCGCGGGGGACTGCCCTATTTGATCCTGACGTGCTTGCTTGTTGTCGTTGTCGGCATGTTCGCCTGGACCCGGATGAAGGGAGCCATCAACCCCGCCGAACGCGGACTTGCTGGCGCGATCTTGGCATTGGCAATAGTTTTCCCCGTTATCAACTTGTTCTTCCCCTACATCACGGCGAGCGGACTCGCGCAACCCATGTGGGTCCTTTGGGGAATCTTGGCTGCTTCAGGGGCGCGAAAGTATCAACGCACTTCGCGCGAGTCGACGTGGTAGCGCCGCGGCGCACTGACCGAGTTACCTCCCACCGCGTCGCCGCTCTCGCGGGTCTGTTTGTCGTCGGTGTGGCCCTCTCCGCCTGCAGCGCCACGGCGGACGTGTACGTCGGTCGCCCCACCGAACCCAGCCAGTCGGCCAGCCCGACGTCGACGCTAAAACCAGCCGTTCCGGGTAATTCTGGAGTGGGTCGCACGTTCCCCATTCGGATTGGCGCAGCGACCCGGACCTACCGACTACACATCCCTCTTGCTGCTCCTTCGGGGCCGAGGCCCCTCGTGATTGCGTTCCACGACGGCGGATCTTCGGCGACGTTGTTGACCGAGGAATCCGGGCTCGACGGTGCCGGCGACCGGGGTGGCGTGATCATTGCCTACCCCGAGGGAGTAGCTGGTTTCTGGAACAACGGGCTGGCCTCGAACGTGGCACGTACAAACAACGCAAACGATCTCGGGCTGATCGCGGCGCTCATCGCCGACGTGGCCAAGAAAACTAAGCTCGACACCACTCGAGTTACCGTCGCTGGAATCGGGGATGGCGCAGTGATGGCCTTGCGCGTTGCCGCCCAAGAGCCACAGTTGATTGTGGGTGCAGTCGGGATCGAGGGCGGCCTCATTGGTGCCGCCGGAGCACCACGCCCGTCGGCACCAATCACCGTTCTGCTGACCCGCTCCACCGATGACCCGACCCTGCCGTGGACTGGCTTAGACAGCAACAGCATCAACGGCCCTCAACTCAGCGCGATCGATACTGTTGGCGCATTTAGACAAGTTGACCGACTGACCAAGAGTGCCACGGAGAAAGATCGGCCCGTCACTGATCGCGACCCTAGTGACGGTTCGCTCACATTTCGAACACGGTGGCTAGGTGGTGCGCGGGGAACATCGGTGACTCTCTACAAGATCCAGGGGGCTGGCGGGGCATGGCCGGGGGGTACCGGACAGTCCGCTAAGACACGTTCAATCGGCACTCTCACAAGGGATTTCAGCGGCGCCAACATCGTCATCCAGTTCGCCCTGGAGACCAAGAAGACCTAGACCGGCCCCTGCGCAGAGCCCTACCGGGTGCCTAAACGGTGCCTACACAGTGAATCGCGAGAACACCAGCAACTTGCGACACGTCCCCCGAATGGTTGACTAAACACTCGACCTTTCGGCTTCTCTCGTACAGACTGTCGTCACCACTCTTCCCCACGAAATTCATGTGCAGTTTGCAAGGGCTTCGATGTGGTGACGCACAGACCTGGAAGCGAATTTTGGGTCAAAAATCGCGGGAATTGACGAGAAGGTGTCGACCGCGACTACCTGGTACATCGGGGTTAGGGTCGAAATTTTTCGTTGCTGGGGAGCAACAGGGGGTGGGGGCTGCATGAAAATGCAGATCGGAACGCAGGCAAAGTCCGGGGCGCGAGCGAGCGACTCCGGTGGGTCTCAGACGCCCCTGGCCAAGGAAATCTTGGCGCCGGCACATAACTGGAGGTCCAACCCCAGTTCGGCACTCACATTCGGCAGCCGACAAGGAATCACCGGGGCACAGACTGTTCACTGGCTAAGCGCCTACTCGCGCAGTCTATTCTTCGCTGACCTGATCGTCGCGTCCCTTGCGGCCTTGACGGCGCAGCTCGTGCGATTCGGTCCTTCCGTCGACGGTGCCGGACAGACTTATGTGCTTGTCACCTTGATCTTCCCGTTGTTCTGGGTAGCGATCTTCACCATGAGCCACTGCTACGAGGCTCGATTCGTTGCAGAAGGTTCAGAAGAATTTCGCCGAGCTGTCGACGCGTCGATTCGCTTCACCGGCATCCTCGCGCTGCTCGCATACGGCTTCAAATGGGATTTCGCCCGAGGTTACGCACTCATCGCCGTACCGACCGCGTGCATCGGCGGCCTCACATTCCGTGGCCTTGCTCGTGCGAGGCTGCGCCACCAGCGCAAGCACGGCGAAGCCCTCCACCGCACGCTGATCATCGGAACCGAGCGGGCCACTGCGGAACTGATGCGACGCCTCAACGGCACCGAGAGTCACCCCTACAACGTCGTTGGTGCCCTCGTCGATTCGTCCAAGAGCCAAGTCATTGAAGGCGTACACGTAGCGGGCACGTCCGACGACGTCTTCGATGCCATCAACGATCTCAAGGTCGACACCATCGCAGTTGCCGCGTGGTCGCCGTTCTCCCAACATGACCTTCGTCGTCTGTGCTGGGAACTCGAAGCCAGTCCTGTCGACATCGTCGTTACCCCCACCCTCACCGACGTGTCGGGGCCTCGGATCCACGTCCGCCCCGTCGCCGGCCTGCCACTCCTGCACGTGGAGAAGCCCGAGTTCCGCGGGTTCCGTCGAATCGCGAAGGGCCTCTTCGACCGCGTGGGCGCCTTGATCGGTCTCCTGCTCATCTCACCCCTCCTCCTGCTCGCCGCCATCGCGATCAAGGTCGAGAGCCGAGGGCCAGCGTTCTTCATGCAGGAGCGAGTGGGCCGCAATGGACGTGTGTTCAAGATCTACAAGCTTCGTTCGATGTACGTGGACGCTGAAGAGCGCTTGAGTCACGTTGCTGATCTCAATCACCACGGTGACGGTCCCTTGTTCAAGGTTCGCGAAGATCCGCGCATCACCAGAGTGGGACGCCTGCTGCGTCGAGCGTCAATAGACGAGCTGCCGCAATTGTTTAACGTCGTCCGCGGCGACATGTCGCTCGTCGGCCCACGTCCTCCGCTACGTAGTGAGGTCGCGACCTACGAGCACGACGTTCACCGCCGGCTACTCGTCAAGCCCGGACTCACCGGACTATGGCAGGTCAGCGGCCGAGCAGACCTGACCTGGGACGAATCCGTGCGGTTGGACCTCTACTACGTCGAGAACTGGTCTCTGTACCTGGATGTCTCCATCTTGGCACGCACGATCAAGGCCGTGTGGTCGGCGCACGGCGCCTACTAGCCTTCGTGTCTCCCCTGCCCCTGGACTTCGACGAGATGCCCGCAGATTGGTCACGCGGTCTCGCCGTTGTCGCGCACCCCGACGACATGGAGTACGGCAGTGCCGCAGCTGTGGCCCGGTGGACAGGCGAGGGTAAGCACATCGCGTACCTCTTAGCGAGCAGAGGCGAGGCGGGCATTGACTCGCTCGATCCGCTCACTTGTGCCGAAGTTCGGGTAGGTGAACAGATCGCGAGCGCGGCAATCGTGGGCGTTCACGACGTGGAGTTTCTCGATCATCCCGATGGCGTGATCGAGTACGGCGTACCACTTCGGCGAGAAATTGCCTTGGCGATCCGACGCCAACAACCCGAGATGGTCTTGATGATCAACCACCATGACACGTTCGGCTGGGGCAATCTGAACATGGCTGATCACCGAAACGTCGGGTGGGCCACCCTCGATGCAATTCGTGATGCAGCGAACCGCTGGGTCTTCGACGGCGATCAGGATCCGAGCGCATGGAACGGCGTGCGGTGGGCCGCGGTTGGTGGTTCTCCGAATGCCACCCACGCCGTGGATGTGACCGACACGCTGGACCTGGGAGTGCAGTCGCTCCAGGCACATGCGGCGTACCTAGAAGCCCTTGGGGATCACCCCATGGGAGACGCCGAAGGTTTCCTTCGAGGCATGGCCGAGGTGACAGGATCTCGATTCGGCGATCGGCTTAGTACAGCGTTTGAACTCATTGCCTTCTAACGCTGCCGTGGTTAGCTGACCGCCATGTCGACGAAGCGGGAGTAGTGGCCCTGGAAGGCGACCGTCACGGTGCTGGTTGGCCCATTGCGATGCTTGGCCACGATGAAGTCTGCCTCGCCCGCGCGTGGAGATTCACGTTCGTAAAAGTCTTCTCGGTTGAGCAGAATCACCATGTCAGCGTCCTGCTCGATCGAGCCACTCTCACGTAGATCCGACAGCATCGGCTTCTTGTCCGTACGTTGTTCGGGTCCTCGGTTAAGTTGGCTGATGGCCACGACAGGAACACCGATCTCTTTGGCCAACAACTTCAAATTTCGAGAAAATTCGCTGACCTCAACCTGGCGACTCTCGACTCTCTTCCCGCTGGTCATCAACTGCAAGTAGTCGATGATGACGAGCTTCAAGTCATGACGTTGACGTAGGCGTCGACACTTCGCTCGGATCTCCATCATGGTCAGGTTTGGCGAATCGTCGATGAACATCGGCGCGTCGTTGACTGAACCCATCTTGGCAACGAGGCGGTTCCATTCTGAGTCGGACATCTTGCCGGCCCGCATGTTGTGCAGCGGGATCTGCGCTTCGGCCGAGAGCAGACGCGTAACGATCTCGTTGCGACTCATCTCCAGTGAGAAGATCGCGCTCGTGAGCCCGTGCTTGATACTCGCGCTGCGGGCAAAGTCCAGTCCCAGTGTGCTTTTACCGATCGCCGGGCGAGCGGCGAGGATAATCAGTTGACCGGGGTGCAACCCGTTTGTCAGTTGGTCGAGTCCTTGGAATCCCGTAGGGACACCTGCCATCGCGCCGTCTCGGCCCTCGATGGCTTCGAGTTCTTCCAGCGCGCCCTGCATGAGGTCTGACAGGGGGAGGTAATCCTCGCTCGTGCGCCGTTCGGTGACGTCGTAGACCTCGGCTTGAGCCCGATCTACGACTTGATCGATGTCGCCGTCGCCGGCGTACCCCATCTGTACGATCCTCGTGCCGGCTTCGACCAGACGTCGCAAGATCGCACGTTCGGCCACGATGCGCGCGTAGTACGCGGCATTGGCAGCGGTGGGCACGCCCGCGACCAAGGTGTACAGGTAGGGCGCGCCGCCGACCCGACCAATCTCCCCGACCCTGGTGAGTTCGGCCGCCACGGTCACGGCGTCGGCCGGCTCACCCCGTCCATATAGGTCGAGGATGAGGTCGTAAACCGTCTGATGTGCGGGCTTGTAGAAGTCGCCGGCACGGACGACTTCTACGACATCGGCGATCGCATCCTTGCTGAGCAACATCGAGCCCAGGACACTTTGCTCGGCCGCGATGTCTTGCGGAGGCGTTCGGTCTAAGCCCGGAGTGGAGTGCCCGTCATAGACGACCGGAAGCTCAGAAACGCTCACTCGTGCTCCCCCTCCCGTCGTCGCATCGGCCGCTTCGTGGCTCACGCGTGATCTCGCCTCATGTCTAGCGCACAGCCACGACAGAACGAGTCGACGCGACCGTACGGCTCGCGACCCGATGCCTCAACCACGCTTGTGCGCCACCTGGGGACCACTTGGGGATGACCGGCCGCAGACGGTTGATTAGGTTGTGGACAAACCTGTGGACACCGCCTAGTCAGAAGTGATCAGGGGCTGCTGACCTGCGGTTTTACTAGACACAGCCTGGGGACCAAAGAAATCGACTCGGGCGTCCAGCAGGTGGACGCATCGATCTTCGTTCTGTCCTTCGTGCCGTCCCAGCCCCGTGGAGGACACATCGACTCACTACGGTCCCAGGGTGGGTGAGGAGCGAACTGAGGGGGCAGAGGGGGCCGAGGGGTCATTGCCTTCCCGCGGACCAGCCGGGATGGATCCCCCCGGTGCAGAGAGAGAACTCGGCGGCCCCACCCGGGCTGCAATTCTCGCGCTCGCCGTGCCCGCCCTCGGCGCCCTGGTGGCGCCGCCTCTGTTCTTGCTGATCGACGCGGCCATCGTCGGCACCTTGGGAACCGACAACCTCGCCGCGCTGGGGGTCGCGTCCCAAGTCGTCGCCACGATCATTGGCCTGTGCATCTTTCTGGCATACGGGACCACCGCGGCCGTGTCGCGCAGTCTCGGAGCTGGCGACGAGCGCAGTGCGCTCTCCGACGGCATGGCCGGCATGGCGCTTGGTTTCGGACTGGGCATCCTGATTTCAGTCGCGACTTGGCTGTGGGCCCCCGAATTGGTGGCGGCACTCGGAGCACGCGGCGGGGTCGCGGGCGGCGCGGTCACTTACCTCAACATCGTGGCCTTCTGCTTTCCGATGTTGCTCGCAGCGACCGCAGGCGTGGGGGTCTTGCGCGGGTTCCAAGACACCCGCGCAACATTCATCGTGACCGGCGCGGCCGTCTCTATCAACGCAGTCTTGTGTGCGCTGTTCGTGCTAGTGCTTGGTTCGGGAATAGCGGGCTCCGCGCTGGCTACTGCGATAGCGGAGTCAACGGCTGCGTGCGCATATTTCCTCATGACGATTCGGCGGGCGCGAGCCCATCACGTAGAAGTACGCCCCGGCGTCCTGGCCATTGTCCGCGCGGCGCGTTCGGGAGTCGCCCTTTTCATCCGAACTATTGCGCTCCGTGGGGTCTATGTATTGGCGCTCATTGTCGCGACTCGCGAAGGCGCCGAGGAACTAGCGGCTTACCACGTGTCGTACACGGTCTTCCTGACCTGCGCACTGGCGATTGATGCGCTGGCAATCGCAGGACAAGCGATGATCGGACAGTACTTAGGCGCCGGTGATGCCGTGTCAGCGCGGAGGACCACGTCCATGACGACGCGATACGGGATCGGCGTCGGGATCGTGGCGGGTGTCGCAGTCTTGCTGGTAAGTCCGTGGCTGCCAACCCTTTTCAGCAGTGACCCCTCGGTACGAATGCTGACGACAGGTGCCCTCGTGGTCGTTGCGTTGAACCAACCACTCGCTGGCTATGTCTTCGTGTTGGACGGGATTCTCATTGGTGCGGGCGACGCGCGATTTTTGGCAGTTGCGCAAGCCGTTGCGCTTCTCGCATTCGTGCCTCTCGCATGGTGGGTGGCCACGCGTTCCGGAGGTGTCGTCGCGTTGTGGTTAGCGTTGACCGTCTTCATGATTGTTCGCGCCATCGCCTTCGGTCGGCGTATTGCCGGTGATCGCTGGTTAGTACTTGGAGGCGGCACGTGACCGACACGTCCTTGCGCGTCCTCATGGTCTGCATGGGCAACATTTGTCGATCCCCCATCGCCGAAGTTGTGTTGCGGGACCGCCTCGATGCGGCCGGGTTATCGGAGCAAGTCACCGTCGACTCCTGTGGGACCGGTGATTGGCATGAAGGCGAGGACGCCGATCCGCGCACGCATGCAGTACTCGTCGACCACGGGTATTCGCTCGTTCACACAGCGCGGGGGTTTCGACCAACTTGGTTCCTCGAGCGCGATCTCGTCCTGGTCATGGATCACGACAACATGCGGTCCTTACGGCGAATGGAGCGCAAAGTCGAGATCAGTTCCGGAGTTGCGGCGGGCCACGTCATCGCGCCAATTCAGTTCTTGCGCTCGTATGACCCCGCGCTGTCTCACTGTTCCGATGATGATCTCCAACTCGACGTGCCGGACCCCTACATCGGCGGCGCAGGCGGGTTCTGCGACGTGTTGGCCATGATTGAACGCGCCGTCGACGGAGTAATGGCGACGAAAATCCTCCCCGAACTAACCGGCCGTGCCCCGAGTTGATCATAGATTTTCGCGCGGTATTCCTCGAAATACCGTGCATTTCTCCATGATCAACTCAGGGATTGGACTAACCGGAGACAACGTCCAGGGTGAGCGAGGCGTCAACCTCGGGGTGCAACCGCAACGACACCGAATGGCTGCCCACGGTCTTGATCGGGTGTTCGATCGTGACCTTGCGCTTGTCGATGTCCGGTCCACCCGAAGACTTCACGGCCGCGACGACGTCGGAGACGGTGACCGAGCCAAAGAGACGCCCGGTGTCGCCAGCACGCGTGGCGAGGGTGATCTTCATCCCCTCGAGTTGCGCCTTCACTTCCTTGGCGTGACCCAAGTCGCGGATCTCGCGGACGGAGCGAGCACGCTTGATCGTGCCGATCTGCTTTTGGCCGCCTTTGGTCCAGTTGATGGCAAAGCCTCGTGGCACTAGGTAGTTACGCCCGTAGCCGTCCTTGACCTCGACGATGTCGCCAGGTGCGCCGAGACCGGAGACTTCCTGCGTCAGGATGAGTTTCATCGCGAATCAGTCCCTTCGTCAGCGCGCGGTTGAGGTGTACGGCAGCAGCGCGACCTCGCGGGCGTTCTTCACTGCCATCGCGATATCGCGCTGATGTTGGGTGCAGTTACCCGTGACGCGACGAGCACGAATCTTGCCCCGGTCCGAGATGTACTTGCGCAGCAGCGGGATGTCCTTGTAATCGATGTGCGTGACCTTCTCTTTGCAGAAGGCGCACACCTTCTTCTTGATCTTGCGCGGTGGTGGCTTAGCCATCGTGGTGCTCCGATTCATCGGGAGCCCGGCTCCGGGCCGGGATGGGATGGGACTGAATGTGTCAGTCGTACGTGGGTGTTACGTGACTGGATAGGTACTTCCTTAGCCGATAGGTGCTACTTGATTAGAACGGCGGCTCATCTGAGGCTGCAACGGGCTGGGAAGCCCATGGGTCATCAGCCGGCGTTGCGCCCGAGTTCCCGCCGCCGAAACCGCCGTCGCCTGACCCGCCGCCGAAGTTTCCGCCGCTCCGAGAGACCTTGTTGACCTTTGCCGTCGCGTTCTTCAACGCGGGACCAACCTCATCAACGTCTAGCTCGACGACCTGGCGCTTTTCGCCTTCTTTGGTTTCGTACGACCGCTGCTTGAGCCGGCCGGTGGCGATGACGCGCATGCCACGACCGAGAGACTCTGCAACGTTTTCCGCGTACTGACGCCAGACGCTGCATCGCATGAAGATGGTGTCGCCGTCTTTCCACTCGTTTGTGCTCTTGTCAAGCATCCGAGTCGTAGATGCGACGGTGAACGACGCGACTGCATGACCTGACGGCGTAAAACGCAGTTCAGGATCAGCGGTCAGATTGCCAATGATGGTGACGGTGACGTCGCCAGCTGCCATGAGAAACTCCCAGGTGGTGAGGGCCGACTACGCGTCGGGCCGGATGACCTTGGTCCGCAGCACTGCCTCGTTGAGGTTGAGCTGGCGATCGAGTTCCTGCACCGCTGCGGGCGTGCAGTTCAGGTCGAGGACGGCGTAGATGCCCTCGGTCTTCTTGTCGATTTCGTAGGCAAGACGACGCTTGCCCCAAATGTCGACCTTCTCTACCGCGCCACCGTCGTTCTTGACCACATTGAGAAATGTGTCAAGCGACGGAGCAACGGTGCGCTCCTCGAGTTCTGGGTCGAGAATGACCATGACCTCGTAATGACGCATATGGCGAACCCACCTCCTCTGGACTAATCGGCCACGGTCTCTCCGCGGCAGGAGGGTTGTTGCGTCGCCACCGTGCCTGGACCAGGCAAATCTGAGGAAACTCGGATCTCTTGGCCCTGACTGGCGCGGTGAGCGGCCCAGGCTACCCGCTCGGACCCTCACGCCGAAATTTGTATCCACAGCCAGGCCACACCAACCAGCAACGCGCCGATAAAGGTGCCCATGAGGGCCTTAGATGTTCGGATCGTTCCCCAGTCGGGCAGGATCGGGCCGTGCGCATAGCAACGTGGAACATCAACTCCGTGATTTCCAAGATTGACAAGGTCACGGCCTGGCTCACCACGGCCGCCCCGGACGTGTTGTGTCTGCAGGAGACCAAGTGCACGACCGACGCGTTCCCGTACGACGCCCTACGAGAGCTCGGGTATGAAAGCGAAGCCCACGGCGACGGGCGATGGAACGGCGTGGCCATCGTGTCCAAGGTTGGCCTCAGCGACGTGGTTCGCGACCTACCTGGGCAGCCGGCGTTTGAAGGCGTGGTGGAGCCGCGCGCCATCGGGGCCACGTGCAACGGCGTACGCCTTTGGTCGCTCTACATTCCCAATGGTCGGGAGCCCGGCCACGCGCACTACGACTACAAACTCTTGTGGTTGTACGCGCTGGCCGAGACAGCGACAGCGGAAATCAGCACCCACCCTGACGCGCCGCTCGGATTTCTCGGCGACTACAACGTCGCACCCACCGATGCTGACGTCTGGGACCGCGCACAATTCGAGGGCGCGACGCATGTCACGCCCGCGGAGCGCGAAGCAGTTCTTCGACTTGGAGCCGCGGGCATGGTTGAAGTAATGCCGCGGGCACTGAAGTACGACGTGGCCTTCACTTTCTGGGACTATCGCCAACTCGCGTTCCCCAAGAACAACGGCATGAGAATCGATTTGGTCTACGCGTCGCCGTCCCTGGCATCGCTGGTCACTGACTCCTACGTCGACCGCGAAGCCCGCAAGGGCAAGGGCACGAGCGACCACGCCCCCATCGTCGTGGACCTCTCCCTGTGACAGGTGCATCCGCTACGAGCCCACTCGGGGTGCGACGAATCGACGCCACGCAACACCTGACGTACATCGCATCTCGACCTTCGGTTTCCTTCCTGCAAGTGCCGAGTTGGGCGGCCGTCAAATCCGAGTGGCAGCATGAATCAGTCGGGTGGTTTGACGGCGACCAGATCGTGGGCGCCGGGCTGGTCTTGCTCCGAAAGGTCCCACGCCTCAAGCGATTCCTGGCTTACCTGCCCGAAGGTCCCGACCTTCCATGGGCGGGTGCTCACACCGACGCGGACCTTGAGACGTGGTTAGCGCCTCTGCTATCGCACCTGAAATCGCGCGGCGCCTTCTCGGTCAAAATGGGTCCGCAGGTCGAGGTGCGCCAATGGGACGCAGACACGTTGAAGGCAGCGATCGCCGACGGTACGGCAATGCGCTTGCAGGACGTACCCGCAGACATCACGACGAGCGATGGAATCAGCTTGGCGGCCAACCTGGCGTCGCTGGGTTGGACCCAACAGTCAACAACCGGTACCGGTTTCGGAGACGTCCAACCGCGCTACGTTTTTCAGATCCCCCTTGCCGGCCGCAGCCTCGACGAGATCTTCGCGAGCTTCAACCAGCTGTGGCGACGTAATATCCGAAAGGCTGAAAAATCGGGCGTCGTCGTCGAACATGGGTCGTATGAAGATCTTGGCAGTTTTCACAACATCTATGTGGAAACGGCGCAGCGCGACGGTTTCACCGCGCGCGGCCTTGTCTATTTCCAACGCATGTGGAAAGCGATGACGGCTGAGGATCCATCGCGTCTTGCGCTCTACGTGGCCCGCCACGATGGACGCGTGCTCGCCGCGACCACGATGGTGCGCGTCGGAGATCACGCCTGGTACTCCTACGGCGCTTCAGCCAATGAGGGTCGAGAGGTGCGTCCGTCCAATGCCATTCAGTGGGCCATGATTTGTGATGCGCACGCTGCGGGTGCCTCCACATACAACCTTCGCGGCATCAGCGACACCCTCGACCCCACCGACCGGCTCTTTGGTTTGATCAATTTCAAACTGGGAACCGGCGGTGTCGCCAAGGAATACGTCGGGGAATGGGACTACCCCCTTCGTCCCGTCCTGGCCAGGGCCTTCAACCTGTACCTCTCCCGCCACTAACCCTTGACGCGTGTACAAGCGTCGGCAGTCGGCGTCGCCGAACATGGCAGGCTGAGCCCATGACGTTTGACCTGTACGTGGACGGCCCGCGCTGGCGCCAGCACACCGACTCAGTTCGTGATGAAGTCGCCACCGCTGTCGCTCCGGCTGGTGGGCTCGTACCGGTCATCAAGGGCAATGGGTACGGATTCGGCAACGGCTGTCTTGGCCGAGAAGCGGCCCGACTCGGCTGTCACACCATCGCCGTAGGCACGATCGAGGAATTCGAAACCGTCGCCCGGGAAAGCCCTGACAGCGACATCCTGGTCCTGGCGCCCTATGAATCGGTGGATCGGGTAGCGGCTCAGACCTGGGCAGCAGTGCTCGACGGACCGCACAGAGCTCGCGTCATTGCGACGATTGCGAGTGCGCCGATGTTGACATTGTCGGCTCGCTCGGAGTCGGGGCCGTATCGGATCGTGCTCGAGCGACTCACCTCCCTTCGCCGCTTTGGCATGACGGACAACGAACTCGCCGAAGCACTTGGCGGTGACACCGTCCGACACGCCGTTCGCGATCAGAGACTGAGCATCGAAGGTTTGGCTCTGCATCTTCCGCTCACCCAGCCGGAGGTACGCCGACGGCCGACAGCGGAGTCAATGCTCCACGACGCACGCGTTTCGATCGCCGCAACTGGGTCAGCGAAGACGCAAGAGTGCGTCAGTTCGGCACACCGATGGCTCACCCTCGCAGGCGATTTCGTGGATTCAACTGGACTTTCGTCGGAGAAGGCCGAGCGATTGTTGACGCTGTGGGTCTCTCATCTCGACGACCAAGAACTCTCCGACGTTCGCACCCAAATGCCAGGAGTTGTCCTCAACGCCCGCATCGGCACCCGGCTTTGGCTCGGGGATCGCGCCGCATTGACCATCAAGGGAACGGTTCTCGCCGTACATCGGATCTCCAAGGGTGACCGAGTCGGATACAGGCAACGGCGCGCTCCTCGCGACGGCGCGCTTGTCATCGTCGGTGGGGGTACGGCGCATGGCGTTGCGCTGGAAGCACCTAGCCCCGCGTCGACGTACCGCCAGCGCGGAATCGCCGCCGGGACCGGCGTGTTGGAGGCGGCCGGAAGGTACAAATCGCCCTTCACGATCAATGGTCGACAGCGCTGGTTCGCCGAGCCCCCACACATGCAGGTCTCGTTGTTGTGGCTTGCCGCGGTTGACGGGCCCGCCCCGCGCGTGGGTGATTTGGTCGACGCCGACGTACGCCTCACTACAACGTTGGTCGATCACGTCGTCGGCCTCGACTAGTCCGGTGGACTCGTCAGTTCTACGACGTCCCGTGTTGAGTGAGCACAGCGCCCTGACTCCGCTGAGCGACCCCGTGGTGAGAAAGTATTCGACTGCGTTAGCGTCCCGCCATGACCGAGAGCGCCAGGCAGACGAAAACCATCCACGAATACCTCGCCGAGAACCCCGATGTCGACGTCAGCGAGACGCACGCCAAGTTGTGGGAGATCCTCTCCGAGCTCCGCGACAAGGTACAGAAGCGATTCCCGATGGAGCCGCAGCCGGCGTCCGAGGGTTTGGAGTATTGGCAAACCCCGTCAGGTGACTACGAGGGCTCGATGTTCACTTGGACCGGTCCACAGACCGAACACGTCGCGCACTCTTGGATCGGCAACCGAAAGGCCTCCATCCTGGACATGAACTTCCAGTGTTGGCTCGGTCCGCAGATCGACGTGCCGCACTTGGTCTTTGTTTTCGGCACAATTCCGCAGTTGTTCTACTACTCCGAGTTGGTTCCCCGTCGTGACCTGATGATTGACGTGGATTACCTGCACAAGTACTACGACGAAGACAACGCCGACTATCTTGAGTTGCGGGGCCACTCTGATCTCACGTGGTCGGTGTCGCACGGCACCTACATGCGCGCCTTCCTATCTCCGAGCGCACACTCGTACACCATGGATCGCACCGACGAGCACATCGAACTGTTGCGCGACCACGTTAATCGTCGTTTCGATCGGTGGATGTCATGGGTCGACAACGCGGTGGAGGTGCCGGTCGAGAAGCGTCGTGAATTGCAGGACCGCGACCACTTGATTCGGACCTACGGCTACACCCAGGACCCGATGAATGCGATTAGCAAGAAGTTCCTCGGCGAAGAACGCACGGAACAATTGCTCGCGGTGCGCTACGGCAAGGCCCAGATCGACGCCGTACGCGCCGCCCGAACTTAGGTCGCCACGTCCTCGAACTCACGGGCATGACGGGATCGCCTCCGCGATCCGCCGAATAGCGCGAAGCGGTCAGGTGCGCCGTCTACCGGGCCGCAGCCGGGATCGTCGAGGTCTTCAGGGTGTCCGTCGGTCCGGATCGGGTCGTACTTCGGCCGCAGCACATCGCGTACGACCATGAAGGCAAAGAACAGGGTGCCGAGTACGTGCAGCCAAATCGCCGCGGCGTACCACGGTCCCGGGATCCCCTTGCCGTCACCGCCGTTGTATTGCTCGAGGAACAGCCACACCGACATGAAGTAAATGGCTTCGCAGAATTGCCAGATCAAGAAGTCGCGCCACCGTGGTCGCGCCATCACAGCGAACGGAATCACCCACAGGACGTACTGCGGCGAGTAAACCTTGTTGGTGATGCAGAATGCCGCGATGACGAGGAAGCACAGCGACGCCAAGCGCGGACGCCGTGGCGCCCCGAACGCCAACACCGCAATGGCGGCGCACAGCACCAGGAACGACCCGGTGGCGTATTTGTTCAGCGAGTCAGGATTGACGTCAATATGCGCGAAGCTCAGCGCGTACCACACGGATCCGAAGTCTTGTCCACGCCTGGCGCTGAACGTGTAGAAATGGGACCACGTGTCAAAGTTGGCCAGCATGAACGGCAAGTTGACAACCGACCACGACACCAACGCACCAGCTGTGGCGGTCCAAAACTCGCGCATTCGCCCGGCCCGCAAACAGACCAGGAGCAACGGACCCAGCAGGAGTAGAGGATAGAACTTGCTCGCCGCTCCCAACCCGATGAAAACCCCAGCCCAACCGGCCCGACCCCTCGACCACAGCGCAAATGCCACCGCAGTGAAGGCCATCGCGAACAGGTCCCAGTTGATCAGCGAGGTCAGGATCACCCCGGGTGCCAGCGCGACCATGGCCGCATCCCAGGGACGCCGACGGACCGTCTTGGCCGTTGCAATCACCACCACAATGAGACAAGCGGCCAACATCAGCGCGTTCCAGTCGAAGAACTCGATGCCTCGCACGCCCACGGTGCCGCTTGTTCCGGTGAGTTCCGACGCGACCCACATAAAGAGCCCGGTCAACACGGGGTACTCGAGTACCTCGGTTCCGGGCGAGGTTTGCAGGAAGGGGAAGAGCCCATCAGCAAAGCCGCGGCCTTGATAGAGCGGGGGGATGTCGCTGTAGCACATGTGCGGATAGATCGTTCCGGAGAAACCCGACGCATGACACGGCGTACGCATGACGTAGCCAGCGAGAAATCCCAGCGCTGACAGCAGCACCAAAACGCGCAACGGCGTGAACCACGAACTGAGCAAGAGGGCATGTCGACCGATGTGACCGCCGATCGCCTCACGTCCCGATCGCAGGGTGGGATCGTCGTTGGAGGCGATGACGACCGCCGGTGCGGAATCCACGACACCAGAATTCGACGGTACGTCCTGCGTCGATGCGTCGACGGGTGCGGTACTCACGCGGACATCGTGCCGTACGCCGTCGACATTGACCTGTTTGACCGACGCTAAGGCGAATCGGTCGCCACCGGCGTGGGCGTGGCGGTGCCCGTCGAAGTCGGCGTTGGCGTAACGGTCGGACTGGGTGTTGCAGAAAAGGTCGGCGTCGGAGAAGCGGAGGAAGGCGTCGGCGTTGGAGTCGGGGGTGCGGTGTTCGACGGGCTCGGGGTCAGCGAGACGCTCGGCGAAGGAGCGGGGATGTCGGCGGGCCGATCAAACTTTTCCACCGGTTGTCCGTCGAGGGCTGCCTTCATATAGGCCGTCCAGATGTTGGCCGGGAAAGACCCTCCGGTCACCGTGGAAAGCCCACCCGTTCCTGACAGCGAAATTGGTTGGTTGTCCTTGCCGTCCTTGACCATCATCACCGCAGTGGCGAGCTGAGGGGTGTACCCGACGAACCACGCGGACCTGTTGTCGTTGGTGGTTCCGGTTTTCCCCGCGGCAGGTCGGCCCAACGCTTGAGCAGCACGGCCCGTTCCATTCGTCACGACCTTTTGCAACGCGTAGTTGACCGTATCGGCAACGTTGGAATCGAAGGCTTGCTTCACCTCAGCCGTGTGCTGGTAGAGCAGCCCACCGTTGTCCCCGCGCACTTCCACAATCACTGTGGGCGCCACTTGTTGCCCACGCGCTGCGAACGTTGAGTACGCCGAGGCGACGTCGATGACATGCGGCGACGCAACTCCGAGTGCCACTGATCGAACGGCGCTCAACGCTGGCGTGGTGTCGGGGATCCCCGCGCGTACGGCGGAATCCACCACTTTGTTGTACCCGACGTCCTTGCTCACGGCGACATACGCCGCGTTCACGGATTGCTCGGTCGCTTTCAGAAGCGAAATTGTCCCCCAGGACTTATCGCCATAGTTGGTAACTTTGTATCCGTCGACATCGGCCTTGTTGTTGCCATTCCAGGTCGAGTTCAGGCTGATGCCTTGCTCGGTGGCGGCGGCGAGGGCAAAGGGCTTGAACGTTGAACCAGCCTGACCGAGCGCCTGAGTAGCGTTGTTCAACGGATCAACCAAATAGTTCGCGCCGCCGTACATCGCCACCACCTCACCGGTTCCGGGACGAACCGAGACGACACCAATTCGCAAGCCCTTTGTCGACGACTTGGGGCTCCTGTCGTTGACCGCGGAAACGACTGCGTCTTGGGCTTTGCGATCGAAGGTCGAGACCACGCGAAGCCCACCAAGGTTCAGCTCGTCTTCGGAAAACCCTTGAGCCAGAAGCTGTTGGCGGACAGAGTCCAACAGGTATCCGTTGGTTCCGCCGTAGCGATTGACCGCGAGTTGGTTGGCAAACTTGGGGAAGACAGCAGAGGCCTTCTGCTCGGGTGTGATCCAGCCCTTCTGAACCATTCCGTCGAGAACGTATAGCCATCGACCCTTGAGCTTGTCGAGGTGTCGATCCGGCGCGTAGCCAGCTGGCGATCGGATAAGGGCGGCAATCGCGGCGCCCTGGGCGAGCGTGAGTTTCTTGGCATCGGTGCGGAAGTACTGCTGCGAAGCAGTTTCGATTCCGTATGCGCCGCGACCGAAATAGATGGTGTTCAGGTAGTTGCCGAGAATCTCATCCTTGCTGACCGTGGTTTCCAGTTTGAACGACAGCAGAACTTCGTGAATCTTGCGCGAGATCGTCCGATCCTGCGTGAGGTAGGCGTTGCGCGCGTATTGCTGGGTAATTGTTGAGCCGCCCTGCAGCGATCCGCCGGTGACGTTGTTCCAGAACGAGCGCGCGATGCCCGCGGGGGAAATCCCCCCGTGGTCGTAGAAGTCTCGGTCCTCAGCGGCAAGCACTGCGCGCTGAACGTCGACCGGGATATCGGAGAAGGGGACGTTGATGCGGTTGGCGTCTCCAATGCGTCCGAGTTCGGTCTTGCCATCAGACCAGTAGACGATGGTGGTTTGAGCCCGCGCGAGTTCATTCGGTTCCGGCACTTTGGTGAAAACGACGGCCAGAATGAAGGCCGTGACGAGGCCAACGCAGCCAAGAACGCTCAGGGAAAGAAATTGACGCCACGATGGGATCCATCGGCGTACACCAACCCGGCCCGCGCGCGGGTAGTCGATTTTCACGCTCATCCTTGGTCGGCGGGCCGGGGTCTCTCGTCGAGCACGAACTAGTCGAGCAAATCGGCTGGGCGTCGGGGGATACGGCGAGGGGTGCCGTCGCCCAGCGTGTAACTGATGTGGAGGTGATTCCAGGAGCACCCCTGACATACCTCCACGACGTACACCCGAAACTCCCCAATTTCGTGCGCCATCTGCGGAAGTTCGCCCGATGCCTTGATTCGGCCCGAATACGGGCCTAATTGCTCTCCAAATACGTACGTCACATGGACTAATTGGCCCCGCTGGCACACCGGACACGGTCGCTCGGTGGCTTCGCCGTGATTTTTCGCCGCGCGCAGGAGATATGGGTCGGCATCGCAAGGGTCGCTCGTGAAGGCCACTCCCGAGCGCAAGGCCTCGAGCGCCGAGCGCCGAGCCAAGGCGTAGTCGATGACGCTCCGGGGACGAGCCGGGTCGGCGATTTGCTCGCTCGGGGTGGACAGCGACCCCGACCGAGCGGGCTCGGTAGGGCGATCGCCGCGGATTCGAGTCGCGCGGTAGGACGTCCTACGCGGAGTTGGCACCGGACGAGGGTACGGCGTGAGCGCCGGTACGTGCGGCACACCCAGAGTTAGCCGGGGTTTGCGCTTTGTTCGCTTTCGTCCTATCGTCCGGATGTATCGGTTCGATACATCCATCTGGGTGACGACCCGACCCACTAGCCCCTCCCGAAGGATTCCGATGGCCAAACGAAGCGGCGTACTTGAGTTCGCCGTGCTCGGGCTGTTGTCAGAGTCTCCAATGCACGGGTACGAATTGCGTAAGCGCCTCAATTCGATCTTGGGCTCCCTGCATGCGATCTCGTACGGCTCGCTCTACCCGTGCCTCAAAGGCATGCTGGCTCGCGGCTGGTTGGTCGAAGACGGCCCCGCCGATGCCGGGGCTCCGGCTTTGGCAAGTCGCCGCGGTCGAATCGTTTACCGGTTGACTGCCGAGGGCAAGGAACGGCTCCAAGAACTACTGGACGAGACCGGCCCCGAGTCGTGGGAGGACGAGCGTTTCGGCGTGCACTTTGCGTTCTTTGGCCGCACCGACGCCGACGTACGACTTCGCATTCTCGAAGGCCGACGCAGTCGGCTCGAAGAACGCGTGTCGAATCTGCGCGGCAGTCTTCGGACGACCCGCGAGCGACTGGACACGTACACGCTGGAACTTCAGCAGCACGGACTTGATGGTGTCGAACGGGAAGTCCGCTGGCTTAGCGAACTCATTGAAAGCGAACACGAAGACCGCAACACCACCACTAACTCTGCCCGGGAATCCCTCCCGGCGCAGTCGGCAAAGACGTCTGAGACCGGGCCCCTGCGCCCAGCTTCTCAAGGCGAGTAGGAAGGAAACCCCATGGGTTCGGTACGCGTAGCCATTGTTGGCGTCGGAAACTGTGCGGCGTCGTTGGTCCAGGGCGTTGAGTACTACCGGAACGCCGACGCGGACGCCAACGTGCCCGGCCTGATGCACGTGAAGTTCGGGCCATACCACGTGGGGGATGTCGAGTTCGTCGCTGCGTTCGACGTCGACGCCAAGAAGGTCGGCGAAGACCTCGCACATGCGATCGGAGCAAGCGAAAACAACACGATCAAGATCTGCGACGTGCCCCCTACCGGTGTCATGGTTCAACGAGGCCACACCTATGACGGACTCGGCAAGTACTACCGCGAGATGATTACGGAGTCCGACGAAGAGCCCGTGGATATCGTTGCGGCACTGAAGGAGTCAGGTGCCGACGTACTTGTGTGCTACCTCCCGGTGGGATCCGAGGCGGCTGCCAAGTACTACGCACAGTGCGCGATCGACGCGAAGGTTGCTTTCGTCAACGCCTTGCCGGTCTTCATTGCCGGTACCAAAGAGTGGGCCGACAAGTTCACCGAGGCTGGCGTACCGATCATCGGCGACGACATCAAGAGCCAGGTCGGCGCGACGATCACCCACCGGGTGCTCGCGAAGTTGTTCGAAGACCGCGGAGTCACCGTTGACCGCACCTACCAACTCAACGTTGGCGGCAACATGGACTTTATGAACATGCTTGAGCGCGAGCGGTTGGAATCCAAGAAGATCTCCAAGACTCAGTCGGTGACCTCGCAGTTGAAGAACGACATTGGTGCGCGCAACGTGCACATCGGACCGTCGGACTATGTCGCGTGGCTCGACGACCGCAAGTGGGCGTTTGTGCGCCTTGAGGGTCGCAACTTCGGAGACGTCCCGCTGTCGCTTGAGTACAAGCTCGAGGTATGGGACTCCCCGAACTCCGCGGGCATCATCATCGATGCGATCCGAGCGGCCAAGATCGCTATGGACCGAGGCATCGGTGGGCCGATCCTGTCCGCCGCGTCCTACTTCATGAAGTCACCGCCAGAGCAGTACGCCGATGACGTATGCCGCGACAAGGTCGAGGCCTTCATCGCCGGTGAAATCGAGCGTTAAACCACAGCGCCACCGGTGAACCAAGCGAGCGAAACTGCACGCGTTCACCGGTGATGCGGGGCAGGTACGGCGCGACGATCATGCGAGACAGGGCAGGTGCGGCACGGGGCAGGTAGCGTCCGCAATGTGAGTTCCAGCCAGCAGGTTCAGGGCTACGGCCTTCGGCATCTGCTTCGGCTGCGCGGCTTCCGACTGCTTTTCGGCGTCCGCCTTCTGGGCCAGTTCGGCGATGGGATGGTTCAAGCCGCGCTCGCCACATTTGTGCTGTTCTCCCCGGAGCGCGAAACCAGTGCCACCAAAATTGCGGCGGCGTTCGCGATCCTGTTGTTGCCGTATTCCTTGGTCGGCCCGTTCGTCGGGGTGTTCATCGATCGCTGGAGTCGGCGCCAGATCCTCGTCGTGGCTAACCTGACTCGCGCCGCCACGCTGATCCCGGTCGCAGCTCTGGTGGCCCACGGCCACGATGACGGCTGGCTCGCAATCACCGTCCTGATTGCCCTAGGGATCAATCGATTCGTGCTTGCCTCGTTGTCGGCATCGCTGCCCCATGTTGTCGAACGCGATTACCTCGTCAGCGCGAACTCGCTCGTACCGACCTTAGGCACGCTGACAGCCGCACTAGGCGGGCTCGTTGGAGTGGCAGTTCGAACGGCGTACGGCGGCGGAGATCGTGGCCCCGTAGCGGCGCTCCTCATTGCGATCCTGATCATCGTCACTGGCGGGTTACTGGCTCTCGCGCTCGGGCGCAAGCAACTCGGTCCCCCGATGACGACCGAAACTCAAACGTCCGGCGACGTGGTTCGTGGGCTATTGAATGGGCTGAAGCATCTCGCCGCGCGCACGCGCGCGCACCGTGCCATCGCCGTCGTCGTCGTGCATCGATTCGTGTTCGGTGCATTGCTCGTGGACGCTTTGATCTTGCTGCGGACCACGTACAACGACGTGAACGATGCGAACGGAGCTCTGAGTGGATTCACCATCCTGACCGGGGCTACCGCAGGTGGTGCACTTCTGGCCGCGATCAGTACTCCTTATGTGGCGAGGCGCGTCGGCGAGATCCGCTGGAGTTCTCTCGCACTTGCCGTTTCCGGCCTCGTTGTGCTTCCCGCTCTGCTGTCGCAGACGCAACCAGGTCTGCTGGTTGCCGGTTTTGCCTTGGGATTCGCGGGGCAAGCAGTGAAGATCTGTAGCGACACGATCGTCCAAGAAGACATTGACGATGCACACCTTGGCCGTGTTTTCAGCGTCTACGACGTGGTCCTCAATATTGGATTGGTTCTCGGCATGATTGTGGTCGCTTTCGCAGTGCCCGCAAAGGGCGTATGGCCCTTGGGCGAAGTTCTTGCAGCACTTGTGCTTGTCGGTGCGGCAATTGTGTATGAGCGGACACAACGTTCGCCCACACTCACCGACGCCACAGCGCAGTAGGAGGCCACGTGTCGAAACCGGATGCACCCGTTTCGGTCGGTCGCCTTGAGTCACTCAAGTCCAGAACCAACGTGTCGCGGACCCACTTATTCAGCGTGCCCGAAACGGACCCATCGGGGCATTCCGGCTGAGGCTGCTCGAGCTTGAATTCATTGAACAGTCGCTCGCGCTTGCCGCCAAGTTGTTTGTGTCGTTTTTCCCCGTGTTGATCATGTCGGCGGCGCTTACTCCTCGCGCTGTGCGCAATTCAATCGTTTCGAGTCTTTCGTCGCGTTTCGGGCTCGAGTCCGATCAGATCTCTGTGATCGAGGGCGCTTTCTCGATCAGCGATCGCGCCTCTCCGACATCAAGTTGGATCGGGTTTGTCGTCTTGGTGCTCTACGCAACCTCATTCACCACCGCCTTGCAGCGCGTTTACCTTCGCGCGTGGCGACGGCCGAGGGGCGGCGGCATTCGAACCATGGGCGTGGTTTGACCTGGATCCTCGGGGTGATCGTTTTGATCGCCGCCATCGGGGGGTTACGTCGGGCCCTTGACGATTCCAGCGGCTACGTCGCCGTCGCGGTGCTCGCACCGGTCGGCTCCGTAGTCTCGCCATCGTCTTGTGGTACGTCGGATTGTCATTCTTGATTGTCGGCGCGGCAGCCGCTGGTCCAGTGCTTGCCGATAGTCGAAGCGCTCTGGGCGCGTGGATGCGCGCCGACGGCACGGAAGATCCCGGAATTCTCACGCCAGGCGCACCCGAGCCTCTACCAGCGCCCGCTCTGGCGTCCGGATTCCTGTCTCGGCTAGATTCCGCCGTCCGTCAGGACGACCGCGACGCCCCACCTTCCGTTTCTGCGTGAAAGCAACTCACGAGCAGCGGTGCGCCCACCAACTCAACAGACGGTCGCGCGCAGTTGTTTCGTCGAGTGGGCCCTCTTCGAGGCGTACTTCGAGCAAGAAGCGGTATGCCTCACCCACCTCACGGCTTGGACCGATCCCCAGGATCTCCATGATCTGTTCACCGTTCAAGTCGGGACGCATCGCGTCCAGTTCCTCCTGCTCGGCGAGTTGAGCGATTCGAGCCTCCAACGAGTCGTACGTTCGGGCCAACGTTTCTGCCTTGCGAGCATTGCGAGTCGTGCAATCCGCCCTCGTCAGTTTGTGTAGGCGAGGCAAGAGGTCACCGGCATCCCGCACATACCGGCGTACGGCGGAATCGGTCCACTCACCCGTGCCGTAGCCATGAAATCGAAGGTGCAACTCGACGAGGCGATAGACCTCGTCGATGTCGTCGTTGGAGAAGCGCAACGCCTGCATGCGTTTGCGTGTCATCTTCGCTCCGACGACCTCGTGGTGATGGAAGGAGACACCGCCACCTTCTTCGAATCGACGGGTCTTGGGCTTACCGATGTCGTGCATCAGGGCAGCAAAGCGGAGAACGAAATCCGGTCCGCTTACTGGCTCATGGGTCGACTCCATTTCGATGGCTTGCTCAAGCACGATCAAGGTGTGCTCGTACACATCCTTGTGGCGATGATGCTCGTCGATCTCCAGCGCCAATTTGGGCAACTCGGGCAACACGTGGTCAGCCAGACCGGTCGACACCATCAAGGCCAACCCAGCCCGCGGCTGTTCGCCCATGATCAGCTTGACCAGTTCCTCGCGTACTCGCTCTGCACTCACGATGTCGATACGCCCGGCCATCGAGGTCATCGCGGCGACTACGTCGGCATCGACGTTGAAGCCGAGCTGCGACACAAAGCGCGCGGCTCTCATCATCCGCAAGGGATCGTCATCAAAGGAGGACTCGGGTAATCCCGGTGTACGAAGGACCCGTTTCACCAGGTCGCCAAGTCCACCAAAGGGATCGATGAGCTGGCGCTTCGGCAGGGTAAATGCCATCGCGTTAACCGTGAAGTCACGACGTAGCAGGTCGCCTTCCAAGGTGTCGCCGTAGGAAACGTCGGGCTTGCGTGATTCTCGGTCGTACGCCTCAGCGCGGTACGTCGTGATCTCTACCTTGTGGTCCCCATGGCGGGCACCGACGGTTCCGAACGCGATGCCGACGTCCCAGATGCTGTGCGCCCAACCTTCAAGCAGCGCTTGAACAGCATCGGGTCGAGCGTCGGTCGTGAGGTCAATGTCTGGGCTGGGCCGCCCGAGTATGGCGTCGCGAACCGTTCCGCCCACAAGCGACAAGTCGAAGCCCGCGGCAGCGAAGCGCTCGGCGAGTTCGACCACACCTGTCGGTAGGTCGATATGCGCCGCGACGGCACGGTGCTGCGCATCATCAATCGACTGGTCCGGCACGACCGCTGACCCTAGTTCCTCTGAGGAATAACCCCGAACAGATGACAAACCCGAAACGTGGCGGTCGTGCTGCGCACCAACAGCCGGACTCTGCCCCTCGCGGGCGCCACACGCGTGAGGTCCCTGGAGGCAATTTGTTTCAAGATCACGGCGACCCGCATCCTTGCGCACGCGAGCTGAGACTCGCCTCCAGTTATCCTCGCGGTATGGCTGATGGTCCGCGTCCCGCAAACACCGGATCTGGGCGGCCAGCCAGCCAACGGCTGACCAAAGTGGAGGAAACCTCCGCCGGTGGACTCATCATCGACCGCTCGCGAAGCGCACTGAGCGCTGCCCTCATAGCCAGGCACGATCGCCGTGGCCGCTTGCTCTGGTCGCTACCCAAGGGTCACGTTGAGCCGGGTGAAACAGCGCAAGAAGCCGCGATCCGCGAGGTGGAGGAGGAGACCGGGATCCGCGGACGCGTCCTGGCTCCGCTCGGCACGATCGACTTCTGGTTCGTTGCCGATGGTCGCCGTATTCACAAAACCGTTCACCACTTCTTGCTCTCAGCAGACGGCGGCGAGTTGTCCGACGCGGACATCGAAGTCGTCGAGGTCGCTTGGGTCCCGCTCGCTGAGGTTGCCGGACGGTTGGCGTACGCCGACGAACGCCGTCTTCTCGACCAAGTTCCTGATCTGCTGGCGGCCGCCGGATGAACCGAGCGCCGCGGCCGAGTGTCACGGCCCGGTTCGCGGTCGGGGCGGCATTGATTGCTTTCGGCGTCCCCCTCGCCGCCTCGCCGGCCACAGCAGCGTCACCACTTGGCACCAATGTGGACACCGGATCACAACCGCGCTCCGTCGAGAGCCCCAGCCCCAGCACTACGTTCGCACAGCAACCCGATGCGGCGCCGGCAAGTATTGAGTCACTCGCACCGCTCGTCCCCACTGTGATTGGGACGCTTGCAATAAGCGGTCGCGTCACGAATCGCACAGACGTGCCAGAAACTGACGTCTCTATTCGCCTCAGAATCTCGCCGACCCCACTTCAAGGTCGCTTCGAGATCGCCCAGGTTCTGTCGGGGAACACGAGCCGCGAGGGTGCCCCCGTGGAGCGCACGCGCACAGATGTCTCGGCCGCGTTAGAGCCGGCCCAGCAACAGCCGTACTCCATCTCCATTCCTTTCAAGGACACCAACCTGGGCACCGGTTCGAGCGCCAACGGTGTCTACGTGATCGCCGTCGAAACGTTGGGGCGCAAGAGCATTGATGGACCGGTTGAAAGGCTCGGGCTAACGAGAAGTTTCTTGCCGTGGTTTCCCCAGCCGGCACAACTCAAGCCGAGCAAGTTGGTGTGGATGTGGCCTATAACTTCTGCGCCAGGTCGGGATGCGAATGGCGTCTTGTCAACCGAGACAACACCGGACGAAATGGCCCCGGGAGGTCGGCTGTCCCGCTTTCTGGATGCAGCACCAGCCGACCCCAAGGCAATCAGTTGGGTGGTCGACCCTCAACTTCTTGAAGAGGCGGGGGCCATCGGAAACGGGTATCGAGTAGCGACCCCAACCGGGGTGACGGAAGGCGCATTACCGGACACGGCAAAGGTTTGGCTCACTCGCACGACCGCAACGCTGAAAACCGCAGACGTCCGGGCACTTCCGTATGCCATCCCGGACGTGGTTGCTGTCAATCGCGCTGGGCTGGGCAGCGACGTCGTGTTGTCGTCGACATCGGCCGCGCCTCTTGCCAGTCGCGTACTCGCACGACCAGTGTCGGGGGAGCTCGCGTGGCCCACCGACGGCGTGATCGACACCAGCACCCTGGACTTGCTGCGATCAGCGGGCGTCTCGACGGTCGTACTCAAAGACTCGACGGCTCCCCCAGACCCTGCCGTTTCCTATACACCGTCAAGTTCGATCGCCCTGTCGTCGCTGTCGGGTACGGCGCGTGCGGTGCTCACCGACACCGGGCTTAGTGATGCGCTCGCGATGCCGCAAAACACCAACGCACAAACCGTTCTCGCCCGTCAACGATTCTTGGCCGAAACGGGGCTCATCACAAGCGAACTACCTAGCGTCAGTCGTACCGTCGTCGCGCTAGGACAACCACTGTGGTCGCCGTCGACGGCATTTCTTCGTGACACTTTGACCGCACTATCGAGCGCACCCTGGATTTCGACGGCAACGTTGAGCGACCTCCTGTCAACTGAACCTTCGACCGTTCCACGCGCGCCCATTCGCTACTCCCGTGAGGACGCAGCTCGCCAACTTGCCCCCGATTTGCTCGCCCGCGTGTCACGCCAGCACCAGAGTTTGCGCAACTTCCGTGACGTCGTGGCCGACTCCGGCGCCGACAGTGACCGTTTCACCTTCGCACTCATCCGTTCCGAGTCTGGTGTCTGGCGCAATGACCTCGATGCCGCGTCCGCTCTGCTGGATCGGATCACCACGCAACTCGACGACCTCAAGTCCGGCGTTCGAGTGCTGTCCCGCGCCAAAGTGAACTTCCCCGGCGAAACCGGTGTGATTCCTGTAACCATTGCTAACGATCTTCCGCATTCGGTCACGGTTGGCGTACGACTGGTCGGCAACCCCTCAGTACGGCTCATCGTCACTCAGCCCGACGCCGTCACACTTGACCCCGGACAAAAGGCGACCATTCAAGTTCAGGCCCAAGTCCTTGGATCTGGGGCGGTTCCAGTGGATGTCTCACTGACTACCCCGACTGGTGAGATCTACTCTGCGCCCGTGGTCATTACGGTCGCAACGTCGGCCTACAGTCGGGCCGCGGCGTGGATCGTCGGCGGCGCATTCGTGCTGCTGCTCATCCTGATCATCATCAACTTCCTCCGTCGCAACAAGGTGCGGCGCAACGCAGCTGCCGAGGACGCACCGTGAGCGACGCGGGCAGCACCACTCACACCTCTCCCAGCGTCATGCGGTCTAGCGCAGTCATGGCATCAGGCACGGTTGTCTCACGGATCACCGGCATGGTGCGCGACATCGTCTTGATAGCGGCGATCGGCACCGGCGTCTTTTCCGACACTTACAGCGTCGGCAACACGATCCCCAACATCATTTACATACTGATCGTCGGTGGTGCACTCAACGCGGTATTCATCCCGCAACTCGTTCGGAAAATGAAGGACGAGGATGATGACGGCAATGCGTACGCGGATCGCCTTCTCACGATTACTGGCCTGATCCTGCTGAGTATTACCATCCTCGCCGTACTCTTGGCGCCCTGGATTGCCCGTTTGTACGGCTCCTCAAATTGGTCCACGAGCGACGTCAGTACAGCCACCGCCTTCGCTCGCTATTGCTTACCTCAGATCTTCTTTTACGGCGTTTACACGATGCTTGCGCAAGTCCTCAACGCCCGCGGTCGCTTCGGAGCACCGATGTTCGCTCCGATCGTCAACAACGCCGTCGTGGTGATCGCCGCACTGATGTTTATCGGCGTCGTCGGCTCAAATCCTTCAACCTCGACGATCACGGGCGGCCAGATTGCCCTGCTCGGAATCGGCACCACATTGGGTGTCATTGCTCAGGCGGTGGTACTCGTCCCTGTTCTGCGCCGCGCCGGATACCGCTATCGACCGCGTTTCGATTTTCGCGGTAACGGACTCGGTAAGGCCGGGCAACTCGCCAAGTGGACCGTTGCTTTCGTGCTCATCAATCAACTCAGTTACTTGGTCATCAGTAATCTCACGACGTCAAACAACGTCAATGCCGCACAAAACGGCCTCGCTGCCACCGGATTTACGTCCTATCAAAAGGCGCATCTGCTTTTCATTCTTCCGCACTCGATTGTCACAGTTTCGATCGTGACCGCACTCTTGCCGCGAATGAGTCGAGCGGCACACAGTCTTAATCTGCGTGGGGTGGCCAAAGACGTCTCCTCGGGTATGCGACTTACCGCGGCTCTCCTTATGCCGGCATCAGGCGCCTTCGTGGTCTTCGGCGCAACGATCGCGGCATTGCTCTACGCGCGAGGCGCCACCAGCATCCCCGATGCGATGAGTATCGGGCACGTGCTTTCCTGGTTCGCCGTTGGTCTGCCGGCGTTTTCCCTCTACTACGTATTGCTCCGCGGCTACTACGCGTTGGAAGACACAAAGAGTCCGTTTTGGATCAACCTCGTACTCAACATTCTCAATCTCGCGATCGCGATTCCGCTGTACTTCGCCGTGAGCCAGAACAGTCGCGTTGAGGCCCTCGCCCTTGGCTATTCACTCGCCTATTGGGTGACGCTGGTTCTGTGTTGGCGGATTTTGAGCAAACGGCTCGGCGGTCTCGAGTCCGCGCGCACGGTCCGCAGTCTGATCCGAATCGGTATCGCGACTTTGCTGGCCATGGGAATCGCGTATGGCGTCGTCGTGGCCTTGTCGCTCTGGCGAAACACTGGCGCTCTTGCCTGGTGGACAGCATTGATCGTGGGCGGATTAGTATTTGTCGGCGCCTACTTCACGGCTGCATGGGCCATGCGCATCACCGAAATCCATGACGTTATCGACATGATCGGCTCGCGAATTCCCGGGATGTCACTGCTGAATCGACGTCGGGCCAGCATCCACAAGGACCACTGAGCGTCTTCCGGGCACGGTGTTAGTTGGCCTCACGCAAGCAGTTGGCGATGGGTCGGACGTTAGCGATGTGTCGGTGGTTGGCTCAGCGTCGGTAGTTGGGTCAGCGTCGGTGACCGCGCGTCGTGGGTACACCCATTCGGCCCTATCCCAGGCACGCTCATCAAGACCGCCAGCGCGGGCTCCGATGTAACGCACGTGGCGACCCCCCCGGCCCGCGGCCTTCAACAATGCCTGCGCAGCGACACCGCTCGACGTGGTGTACGCAGCGAGGGTTTCATCGTGCTCGGGTGGCTCACGCGGATCATCATCGGGCTCACCTTGCTTGGAGTTTTCGCATTCGACGCTTTGAGTATCGGCTCGGCATCTCTCACAGTCTCCGACGCGGCGAACGGTGCTGCCATCGCCGGTCGTGACGCCTACAACAACAGTCCGATCAACAGGGTTGCCGCATTCAATGCGGCTCAAAAGTTCGCCATCGGGCACGGCGCGATCTTGGACGCTGACCAATTCTCGATCTCCAAAGACGGTCGCGTCACGGTCACTGTCACCAAAGTCGCCCGCACCGTCGTGCTGGAGCACATTCCGCCCCTGAGCGCGTGGACCATCCGCACGGCGACGGCCACGTCAGGGAAGGTCGGCTCGTAGTGAGCTCGTCGCGCCACCGACTCGGTTCCCAGCGCCGGTGACCCCTCCAGTTTCCACCCGAGCGGCGCCAGCCCGGGGGGGTGGCGCCGCTCGGGTGGCAACCGCACGGCACCCTTACCCAATGCGCCGACCCGCTCTGATCGCCGCCATGGCGATCGCAGTTGGCCTGGCGGTCCTCCCGACTCAGGCACAGGCGGCAAACCCGCGCGCTCTTTCGCTCGCACCCACGCCTGTGCCAACCAACACCAATCTCGGCAGTGCGCAGGCGCAAGCTGTCGCCTTAGCCCGAGAAGTGGCGACTCTGCAGTCACAGGCCGAAGGCCTCACGGAAGAGTGGGCGCACACCAACGAAGAACTCGACGTTGCGGTCACGAAGCAGATTCAGGCCGAGCAGTCAGCCGAAGAAGCGCAGATTCGCATCGATCGTGCAGCCGACGTTGCCGGACGCACAGCCAGCGCGGTCTACAAGAGCGGGGGGGCGCTCGGTCTCTACTCCACGATGCTTGGTGCGTCCGACATCCGTGACGTCGTCGACCAGTACCTTGCCCTGCAGTCCGTTCTTCAGTCCTCGGAGAAGGTGACTCAGAACGCTCAGCACGAACTCGCTCTCGCACAATTGGCGCAGAACAAACTCACCGATCTCACCCAAGTTCGACTCGAATTGCAGTTGCGCGCGCAGACCCAACAGGACGGCGCAGCATCGCTGCTCGGGCAGGCGCAGGCGAAACTCGACGCGGCCAACGCGACCGTACGCACCCTGGTCGCTGCCGCGGCGGCACAACAAGATGCCAGCGCAGGTCAGGGTTCGTATGCGGCGCTGAGCGCGGCTGGCCAAACTCCGTGGGCCCTACCGATTGACAGCCCCAAGGAGTCCTACGCCGCGGTCGATCGCGGCATCGCCGACGCGGCGGCGGCACCAGCGAATCATTTCGCGGTCGGGGCAATTACCGACGCGCGACAGTGGCTCGGACTGCCATATTCGGCTGGCGGCGGCGGGCCGAAGGGGCCATCGACGGGTTTTTGCTGGTCTGGCGCCCCGGACAAGGGAACCGTTAATGGCGAATGCGTCGCCACCCGGACGGTGGGTTTTGACTGCTCCAGCCTGATGCAACGCATCTATTCCGCGGCGGGCTACAACTTGCCTCGAACGTCTCGAGAAGACTGGTGGATCGGCCACCGCGTCACACTCGCTCAACTCAAGCCTGGCGATCTCCTCTTCTGGGCGTACAACACCAGCGATCCCTCCTCAATCCATCACGTGGCCCTCTACATCGGCCATGGATTGATGATTCATTCCCCGCACACTGGCGATCACGTCCGCGTCGCGCACGTCTATCTTTCGGGTTTCATCGGCGCGACTCGGCCCGGCTGAGCCCGTCGTTATCAGATAGGCATACGCGCGACGTACGCTCGGACCCCATGGCTCGCACATCCACACCCGGCGCGCTCGCTGGGCGCTACGAATTGCGCGATCTCGTCGCTGAAAAGGCGGGATCGACACTGTGGCGTGCCCAAGACACGATTCTCGGCCGCCCAGTCGGCGTACGCCTATTGCCCTGCAGCGATGATCGCGCCGCTGACCTCAAAGCCGCCGCAATCGCTGCTGCCACCCTCATTGACCGTCACGTTGTACGCGTTCTGGATGTCCTCGAACACGAGGACCAACTCGCAGTAGTCACCGAATGGGTCGCAGGTACGCCGTACGGCGAATTGATTCGCTCCGCATACAAAACTGAGGGAAACGATCAATCCGGACTCGGTGCCACGCACACGGTGCGCGAGGTCGCTCGGTGCGTCGCCGCCGCACACGACGTGAACATCACTCACGGTCGACTTCGACCAAACGCCGTACTCGTGACCGATACCGGCGAGGTTCGAGTGCGGGGCTTCGGGGTCGACGCCGTGCTGTGGGGTGTTACTCCGGAGGAAGCAAACGATGACCCGCGGGTCGCTGACATTCATGGTGTTGGCGCATTGCTCTACTCAAGTTTGACGAGCCGCTGGCCCGATGGGCCCGTCAATGGACTCGGCGCAGCTCCGAACAACGCATCAGGGCGAGTCCCGTGGCCGTCGCGCGTCACTGCCGACATCCCGCTCTCGCTGGACGAAGTTTGTGCTCGTTCATTGCTTAACACAGCACCCATGCGCGGCAAAGCTCGATACGAAACGGCTGCTGCGTTGGTCGAAGCTTTGGTCACGACACCGCAAACAGTGACCGCGGAACAACCTCTGCGCACATCGCCGGCGTCGCCGTACGCCATTCGTGCCATTCGCTCAATCCTTGCAATTCTCTGCGCGCTTGCCGTAGTGATTGTGGGCGTGCGTTGGCTCATGAGCGACGGTGGTCGACCTTTGACTACAAACGCCAGTGCTCCGCTGATAACACCTGCTACACCGGCGTCTTCCGGCCCTCCGATCAATCCGGACCCGGCTCGACTACCTCTTGTTGCGGCGCAAGATTTCGATCCTTACGGCCGGGACAAGCAGGAAAATCCCCGACTTGTTGCTACCGCCATAGACCGCAATCCCAACGATGGTTGGTCGACCGGGAAGTATGGTGCGTCCAACATGGGGCGCAAGCCCGGCGTCGGCCTCATCATTGACTTGGGTGTGACCCGAGCGATGTCACTCGTAACCTTGCGTTTGCGCGGTTCCGGGTCGGACTTTGAACTTCGAAGCGCGGATGCTCCTGGCAAGAACGAGCTGAGCTATACCTTGCAGGCCAGCGTCGTCGGTGCCGGAGACGCCGTTACCGTGCGGTTTCCCAGCCCCGTAAGTGCGCGCTACTTACTGATCTGGTTTACCGGCCTGCCCTATCTCGACGGCACTTATCAGGGCGGCGTCGATGACGTTGTCATCAAGGGTTAGGCGATGTCCCAGACGGATGCCGAACTCCTCGCCGCACATGTAGGAGGAGATCCGGACGCTTTCGACGCCCTCTATCGGCGGCACCGAGATCGACTATGGGCGGTCGCCTTGCGCACCTGCGGTAACGCCCAAGACGCCGAAGACGCGTTGCAGGAAGCACTCATTTCGGCGTTGCGAAACGCCGCCAACTTTCGTGGCGATGCCGCCGTCACCACGTGGCTTCATCGGATCGTCGTCAATGCATGTATGGATGGATTTCGTCGCCGCAAAGTGCGCGCAGCCGACTCTCTTCCCGACGAGGCGAGCGAGCCCGGCGTACTCACAAACTCCAATGACGTCATCGACCGCAGCGAGACTCGGGTAGCTCTAGTGGCAGCTCTCCAGTCCCTGCCCGCCGATCAGCGAGCCGCCATCGTGCTGGTGGACATTGAGGGGTGGTCGGTCAGTGACGCGGCCGCCATCTTGGGTGTCCCGATGGGGACGATCAAGAGCCGGTGCTCGAGAGGCCGCTCGGCGCTGGCACTCGTCTTGAGTTCTCTGCGGAACCCCTCGGCCTCCGAAAACGTCAGACAACAGGCGGATCGCCCTCCCGACGCAGTTCCGGAATCCGCATCGCTGCCCCGCCCACATACGCCCACGACATCGACCGAGGAGGTGGCCCGTCATGACGGCGGATGACCAGCCGGGCTCCTCGTCCGAACCCGTTGACGACGAATTCGTCGTCGATTTGCTCGCTTCCTTGCGGGATTCAGTTCCCATCCCTGCCCCGGTGGCTGCCCGCCTCGACCAGGCCTTGGCGGAGGCTCGACTCGATGGCCTGCATGATGCACCAGCGGCGCAGAGCGATGAACTCTTCCGCCGACGCGCCCGTCGCCCGAAGAATTGGCTCCTCGCCCTCGGTGCTGCCGCGGCAGTAGTCATCGCGATCCCAGTGGGCATCGGGCTGATGCATCAGTCCTCAACGACTGTGACAGCGTCCACGAGCGCGGACAACACAGGCGCCGCAACGGAGAGTCCCGGCAACCTGGGAAACACCTCCGCCGAATTGGCCGAGGGGCCGCGCGCGCTCACCCTCGTCTCGAACACCGGCACTGCCTACACGGCCGTTGCGTTGCCGACTCAAGTTCAGGTCTTGGTGGCCGCCCGCTCCGCCTACAGCTCGAGGACTCTCGAAGGCGGCCCGGACCAGCCCAAGGATCTGCAAGCGCCTGGCCGTACCCCGTCACCCACGGTCATTGAGACCGCCCCGATGCCGGGCCTCGCCTCAGCCGGCCCACTCATCACCTTCGCATCCGATCGCGCCCTTTTGGCCCAATGCTTGGGCGCGATCACGGCTGGGACCCCATGGTCGGGTTCACTCGTCGCGGCCGTGGACGTGGGGTCCTACGGCGGTGCCCCCGCTGTTGTCGTTGTCTATTCCGACACTGCCGCACCAGGGCATTGGCACGTGTGGGTCATCAACAGAACCTGCACAGATCCCGGTCGAGTGTTGCTGAGCCAAACGGTCTAGGTGCGCAGGCGTCCTGCCGACGGAATACCTGGGACCCTAGGATCGCTTCAACATCAGCCGATTCCCCACTTTGTCCGACCAGGACGCGACTGACCAATCGAAAGGCCGCTTCGTGACTTCGAGTGACGTCCGCAACGTAATCATTGTGGGCTCAGGACCCGCGGGCTACACCGCCGCGATCTACGCCGCGCGAGCGAGCCTGCGCCCGCTGCTGCTCGAAGGGTCCGTCACGGCGGGCGGCGCGCTCATGAACACGACTGAAGTGGAGAATTTTCCCGGATTCACCGAGGGCATCATGGGTCCGGCCTTGATGGAAAATCTTCGCAATCAGGCGGAGCGTTTTGGCACTGAGCTCATCACCGACGATGTGGTGTCGATGGATCTGGCTGGGTCGATCAAGACGGTCATCGATGGCTCAGGAAACTCGTACAGCGCGAAATCGGTGATCCTCGCCATGGGTTCCGGATACCGCGAACTCGGCGTAGAAAACGAGAAGCGCCTCTCAGGTCACGGGGTGTCCTGGTGCGCCACGTGCGACGGATTCTTCTTCCGCGACCAGGATATTGCCGTTGTCGGCGGCGGCGACTCCGCCATGGAAGAGGCGACGTTTCTCACGAGATTTGCCAAGTCTGTCACTGTGATTCATCGCCGTGACGCACTTCGGGCAAGCCAGATCATGGTGGATCGTGCGCTTGCCAACGACAAGATCAAGTTTGCTTGGAACTCTGCGGTTCAAGACGTCGTCGGTGAGTCCAAGGTGTCCGGTGTTGTCTTGCGCGACACCGAAACCGGCCAAGACTCAACCTTGGAAATCACCGGGTTGTTCATCGCCATCGGGCACGACCCGCGCTCTGAACTAGTACGAGGCCAGATTGACCTCGACGACGAGGGCTACGTCCTGGTCGACGGTCAGTCCACCCGCACCAACCTCGATGGGGTGTTCGCCTGCGGTGACCTGGTCGACCATACATATCGTCAGGCGATTACCGCGGCCGGCAGCGGCTGCGCAGCGGCTTTGGACGCGGAGCGTTTCCTTGCCGATATTGAGGATGCTGAGTCCGCAGGCGAGTCCACCAACAAAGAATTCGCGTCCGCCTGATCGATCGACTCCCCGGCAGGGTTGGCGGAAGCGGGAATGTCGGTTTCAGGGCGTACGTTGACCCAGTGTTCGCGCACAATGGCCGAAGAAAATCAACAGACTCAACACAGGGAGCACACCGTGGGCGCATCCACAGTCACCGTCACCGACGCCTCGTTTGACGCCGATGTCCTCAAGAGCGACAAGCCCGTCTTGGTCGACTTCTGGGCTGAGTGGTGCGGTCCCTGCAAGATGGTGGCCCCCGTGCTCGAAGAGATTGCCTCCAAGCACAGCGACACGTTGACGATCGCCAAACTCAACGTCGACGAGAATCCCGTCACGTCTGCTCAGTACGGCGTGATCTCGATCCCGACGCTGGCCGTCTACAAGAACGGCGAGATCGTCAAGCAGATCGTGGGCGCCAAGCCGAAAGCCGCGCTGCTCGCCGACTTGGCAGAATTCCTCTAAGAAGACTTCGCACCTGAACTGGCTCGCGAGAGCCAGGACGCGCTTGCTCCACTCCGGTCCCGCAATGTGGGAGACCGGGGTGCGCGAAGACCGTTGACACAGGCAGGATCGGGTCCTATGAGTTCCTCGGTCCAACGTCGCGGCGACAGTGGTCCGGCCGTCGCCGAGATCCGAGCTCGGTTGGATCGTCTCGACCTGCTCGAAACCAGTGGCGACGAGTCTGGGTCGATACATCGAGGTCGCATCGCAAGCGACCAATTTGATGACGACGTCGATCGTGCGGTCCGGCACTTTCAACAGGCGCATGGCATCACCGTTGACGGAATCGTTGGGCCGCAGACATTTAGACGGCTCGAAGAGGCACGGTGGCGACTCGGGGATCGAATTCTTTCTTACACCGTCGGTCATCTGATGAGTGGTGACGACGTCGCCGCACTCCAACACCGCCTTATTGATCTCGGATTTGACCTGCGCAAGGTGGATGGACACTTCGGGCCTGAAACTGACCACGTCGTCCGCGAATTTCAGCGCAATGTGGGACTGGATCCCGACGGCACGTGCGGTCCAGCAACGTTCAAGGCCATCGATCGCCTAGCGAGATCGGTGACTGGGGGTGCCGCGCATTCCATGCGCGAGCTCAGTGTGTGGGAGTCCGCACTCACCGGGGTTGCTGACAAGGTCGTGGTCGTCGACCCTGGTCACGGCGGTCATGACACCGGTCACTGTTTCGGACATCTCACCGAAGCGGCGGTTGCGTGGGAATTGGCCCAACTCGTCGAAGGTCGCCTCGCCGCCATCGGTGTGCAGGTTCTCCTCACTCGCGGTTCCGCAGGTCAGGGACCCCTCGGCGTACCGCCGTCAGAGGTTGTCGATGACAAGACACCAGACGAAGCCGGTCGGGCGATGTTCGCCAACGAGACTGGCGCTGACTTGGTCGTCTCACTGCACACTGACCGCGCACCAAGTCCAGCGCCTACCGGGGTGGCCACGTTCTACTACGGCCATGACCGGTTCGGGATGTCGAGTCCCTCCGGACAACGATTCGCTGAATTGGTTCAAGACGAATTGGTGACGCGCACCGGATTCGTCGATCTACAAACTCACGGCAAGACATGGGACATTCTGCGACTCACTCGTATGCCCGCAGTTCGCATCGAGTGTGGCTATCTCACCAACGTTGACGATTCTGAGCGTCTCTCCGATCAAGCATTTCGCGAGTGTGTCGCAGATGCGATCACCGCTGCCATCGTTCGCTTTTTCGCACCAAACCTCTAGCTCGCACGTCGATATCTTCGGGCTACGAACCGCCGCCGTCTGGGCTTCGCCGTAGGGCGCCCACGGGTGCACGCAGTGAGCGCAACCGCTCCAGCGCAGCGGAGATGGCGTCTTCGCGCCATGTCACAGTGCTACTCAAATCAAGCCGGAGTCGCGGCGTGCGGGGATGGGCTCGCACCGTGGCAAATCCCACCGCGAGCAACATGGAGGCGGGTACGGTGCACTCAAAATCAGGATCCGGGTGTTGATTCTCGTCAGTGTCAGATTGGCTCACACCCGCAGAACCAATCGCCTCAACGGCGCGCACTCGCCGACGGATGAGGTCACTCGCCATGGCCTGGATGAGCACACGACCCAACCCACTGGCGCGAAAATCCTCCCGCACTCGCAGACTGGTCAGGGCCACGCAATCAGGATTCATAGGCGCCGTGGGGAATGAAGCTATCCGCGGGAAGAACACCGACGGGGCATAGACGGCGTGACCGACGGCTTCCCCGTCGACGTACGCCACCTGGCCACACGAGCCCCACTCGAGCAACACGTGTGAAAGCCACTGCTCCTTAGCCGATCCACATTCACCCGCTCGATGAATACGGGTACTTTCCACCGGCCCCAGTTCCCAAAAGACGCACTGTCGGCAGCACGCGATCAAGTCCGGGAGTTCATCCAATGTGAGCGGTGCGATGCGGCGACCCATCCTCAAGCCCAACTCCTAGGGTCAGGATGTCGACGTGGGTGCGTCGTAGGTGGGATGGAAATCGGCCGATTTGCGTGGAAAAAGAAGTCCGGCGACAAAACCAAGTCCGACGGCGACAATCGTGAGGGCGATGGCCCATCGCAGTACCCGCATCAGCACCTCCGTCGGTTCATCCGGCATCGTAGGACCCTGCGCCTGGGCCCGTCAGCGCGTGGGCCGTGCTCAGCATCTCAAACTGGATCATGCGAAGGAGGTGACCGTCGTGACCAATCTCGAACCACATGGTTCGCGTCTCGACCCGTGGGTGGATTCCTACGCAGCTCGAACTCGTGGCATGACTGCCTCCGAAATCCGAGCACTCTTCTCGGTCGCGGCTCGCCCTGAGGTGGTCTCACTCGCCGGCGGCATGCCATTTGTCCAAGCTCTCCCGCTCGATGAAATGGCAGACACCATCGCCAAACTTGTGCGCGAGCGAGGTGCGACCGCGCTGCAGTACTGCAATGGACAAGGCGACGAACGCTTGCGTGAACAGATTCTCGACGTGATGGCGCCGGTGGGCGTGCACGCACATCCCGATGACGTCGTGATCACCGCCGGCTCGCAGATGGCCCTGGATTTGGTGATTCGCGTTTTCTGCGATCCAGGCGACGTCGTTCTGGTGGAAGCACCTTCTTACGTGGGTGCCCTCGGCGTATTCAGTGCGTACGAGTGCGATGTCATCCACGTCGCGATGGACGATCAAGGTCTACACCCCGAAGCCCTCAGCGACGCGATTGCCCGTGCGCGCGCGGCGGGAAAGAAGCCAAAGATCATCTACACAATTCCGTCGTACCAGAACCCAGGGGGTATCACTCAGGGTCCGCAGCGCCGGGCTGAAATCCTTGAGGTAGCAAGGACTTCCGGCATCTTGCTCCTGGAGGATGATCCGTACGGACTACTCGGATTCGAGGGAGTGATTCCGCGCGCGATCCGTGCCGACGAGGCCGACGGTGTCGTATACCTCGGTTCGTTCTCCAAGACGATCGCCTCGGGCCTTCGGGTCGGCTGGGCAGTCGCACCTCACGGTGTTCGGGAAAAATTGGTCTTAGCGGCTGAGGCGGCGACCTTGTGTCCGTCGAACCTCACCCAATTGACGGTGTCGGAATACCTCGCCACTCAGCCCTGGATGGATCAGATCAAGATCTTCGGCGAGTTATACCGCGAACGTCGTGATGCGTTGCTGGACTCGCTGGGCAATCTGATGCCCACCGGAACGACGTGGACGGTCCCCGGTGGTGGCTTTTACTCCTGGGTGACCTTGCCTGAGGGCTTGGACGCCACAGCAATGCTGCCTCGGGCGGTGGCAGCGTTGGTGGCCTATGTCCCCGGCACCGGGTTCTACGTCGACGGCCAAGGACGCCAGTCGCTGCGTTTGTCTTATTGCTACCCAGAACCCGACCGAATCCGGGAAGGTGTACGACGACTGGCCGGTGTGGTTGAAGCCGAACTCGAATTGGTTGCAACCTTTGGATCAGGGGCAATTGGATCGAGAGCAACGGGTGCCGCTCGACGCGACGCACCTGATAGTTCCGCAAGTGCGCCAGCACCAAACCTTGCCTAGCGGTTGCGACGCATCATCGGTCGACCTGCGCAGAAGTTGGGAGACGTTCGTTGAGTGAACGGGTTGTAGTCCTTGCCGGCGGTCTATCCGCCGAGCGTGACATCTCGATTCGATCGGGACGACGAGTCGCCGAAGCCCTGCGCGACACCGGACTCGATGTGGACGTACTCGATGTCGATGCCCACTTGTTGAGCGCCCTGACCGAGGACCGTCCGGCCTGCGTGATCCCCCTGCTCCACGGCGCACATGGTGAAGATGGCGCGATTAACGACGTACTCGAGGCACTCGGCTTGCCCTACGTCGGATCGGCACCGGGCGGGGCGCGATTGGCATATGACAAGACGATCGCGAAGACATTGCTAGGCCAGACAGGGATCTCCGTTCCTGCTGGTGTCTGCTTGCCCCACGCGACATTTCGCGATCTCGGTGCCTCCGCGGTGCTGCGTGCGGTGACGGCTCGGCTCGCATTGCCAGTCGTCGTCAAACCTGCACATGGCGGATCGGCGCTTGGTGTTTCCATCGTTCATTCGCTCGAGGAATTGCCAACGGCGATGGTGGGTGCCTTTGCCTACGGAGATTCAGTGTTAATCGAACAATGGATCAGTGGGGTCGAGGTTGCCGTCTCAGTTGTCGACATCGGAGTAGACCGCGCCCCCATTGCATTGCCCGCCGTCGAGATACGCCCCGACAGTGGCGTGTATGACTACACCGCTCGCTATACCGCTGGCGTCACGGAATTCATTGCCCCGGCGGATCTGGACGAGTCTTCGACCCTCGCGGCCACCAAGGTTGCATTGGCAGCCCATGACTTGCTCGGCTTGCGCGATTGGTCGCGCACCGATTTGATCGTCTCCAGCGCAAACGGCATCCCCAGCGCCTGGTTTCTTGAGGCGAATGTTGCACCCGGCACAACGGAGACATCGCTACTGCCGCAAGCAATCTCAGCTGCTGGTCTTGAACTCGGTGCTGTCGTACGCCAACTCGTCGAAGGCGCGATAGCCCGTCACTAGCACAATGGCAAACGCGGCGAAGTCACGACCCGTCAATGATGTTGGCGATTCGCCCGAGGTCCTCGACACTGGCAAATTCGACTATCAACTTTCCCCGATTGCGACCCATGGTCACCTTGACACTCGTCTCAAGCGCCTCGGCCACACGATCGGCGATGTCTGCCGCAGCAGCCGGGATGGATCGGGCACTCGCTGACCGGCGCGTTGTGGGCTCCGTCGACGGTTCGTCGACCAGCCCGACCGCCGCGATTTCTTCAACACTTCGCACGGACAGACCTTCGGCGACGATGCGCCCTGCGAGCCGTTCCATCGCGTCCTGATCCGCCAACGTGAGCAAAGCTCGCGCATGACCTGCTGAAATGACCCCAGCCGCGACACGTCTCCCGACAGTGGGGGGCAACTTCAGCAGCCGAAGGGTGTTGGTGACCTGCGGCCGACTACGACCAATGCGCGTGGCGAGTTCGTCTTGAGTGCAGCCGAAGTCTTCCAACATTTGGCTGTACGCGGCCGCCTCCTCAAGCGGATTCAGTTGGGCCCGGTGCAAGTTTTCTAAGAGGGCATCTCGCAACAGATCGGCGTCGGCTGTGTCGCGAATGATTGCTGGAATCGGGTCGAGTCCGGCAGCTTTGGCCGCTCGTAGTCGACGTTCGCCGGCAACAAGTTCGTAGCCATCCGCGGCCAACGGACGGACGACCACAGGCTGAAGGAGTCCAATTTCGCGGATGGAGTAGACCAATTCGGCCAACGCGTCCTCGTCGAAGTTCTGTCGAGGCTGCCGCGGGTTGGGGCTAATCGACGCCAGCGCTATTTCGGCGTATCGGGCGCTGGACGATCCCAGCGCGTCGGTTCCGCGGGAGTCCGAGACGTCGACGATCGGCGAAGCCGTAGTCCGCCCCCCACTCGGCGCACCGCCAGTTGGGATAAGTGCCCCAAGTCCACGCCCGAGCCCTCGTTTAGTTGTCATCCTCAGCAGCTCCTCACGCTTGGCATTAAAACTATTTCTCGCTTTATCGATAAAGTCATATCCCACCCTGTGGAAAAGGTGTGGAGAAAGCCGTCAGATGACAGCGTGGCGTCATCCGGGGCTCGCGCTCGCCGCGATGCGGTTCAACTCGCGGGACGCCTCCAAATACGACAAAGCGCCGCTTGAACCAGGGTCATAGGTCATGATCGTTTGGCCGTACGACGGAGCCTCCGACAGTCGCACCGACCTGGGGATAGCCGTCGGCAGGACCTTGTCAGCAAAATGTTTACGGACTTCGTCGGCAACCTGTGCAGCCAGCCGCGTCCGAGCATCGAACATGGTCAGCAAGATGCTGGACACGTGCAGGTGGGGGCTGAGGTTGTCACGGACCAGATCCACGGTCCTCAACAGTTGTCCCAAACCCTCCAAGGCGTAGTACTCGCACTGAATCGGGATCAGTACCTCATCGGCTGCCACCAAGGCATTGACGGTGATCAAACCCAGACTCGGTGGACAATCGATCAGGACGTAGTCGAGGCGCCCGTGGGTACGCGCGTGCTCGCTGAGATACCCCGAGATTGCTTTGCGTAGGAGATGCTCACGAGCCACCCGGCTGACTAATTCGATCTCAGCGCCAGCCAAATCCAGCGTGGCCGGGATGCACCACAACCCAGGGATTGCCTCGACCTCGACAATCACCCCGCCGATCTCGGCTCCGCCTACCAGCACGTCGTACGAGCTCGGTACTTCCATATGGTGATCCACTGAGAGGGCGGTGGACGCATTGCCCTGCGGATCCAAGTCGACGACGAGCACCTTGAGACCCTGCACGGCTAAGGCGGCAGCCAGGTTCACCGTCGACGTCGTCTTCCCCACGCCGCCCTTCTGATTCGTGATCGCGATTACCCGCGTGCGATCCGGGCGAGGTAGGTCTCCTGCGTGGCCACTGCGCACCTGAACGGCGGTGGCCGCTGCCCGCGCCAGTGGCGTGTCATCACTCGACGTCGCGAAGTCATCCTTGGGTTTCGGCGCTTCGACACTGACTGCCTCAATGGCGTCTTGATCGCTCATCGGGATCCCCTCAACCCGCGAATCATCAAATGTTTCACGTGAAACATTGCCCTCGAGAAGCGCGGTGCCAGGTGACAGAACAGAGCCATCGACCGCGAGGGGGCCCGGCGAGAACTCAACCTGACCACGAGCGTCCGGATCTTGGGCGCGCCAGGCCGCAGCCGTGGCTGTCACGACTGAGGGCTCCACCCCCCGCGCGGCCAAGCGAGCTTCAGCCGCCGCTCCCTTCCACGGAATCAGCACATCGGCCCACCCTGGCGCTGATTGCATGGCGCCCAGGGCAGCCCGGCGGGCATCCGATGACATGCGTTTTCGACCTTTCTGACGGCGGCCAGGCGAGACCCGGCGATTCAAATCTAGTGCGAAGTCGTGCGCGAAAGCCGTATCACCGTTGTGGGGGTCGCGATTGCGCCTACGCCGAGGGTAAGAATTTCAGGTGGTGCAAATCCGAACTGGCCAAGAACCTCCCGTGCGGACTCAATTTCGGTACCCGCGCGGGCGCCCTTGATGGCGAGGATCTCGCCGCCATTCTTCATGAGCGGAACGCATAGCGGCACGAGCCGCTCCAGGCTCACCACGGCACGGGCCGTCACGACGTGGGCCTGGACTTTCCCGGCGAGTTCTTCGGCTCGGGCACGGTGAACTGTGACTCTACGACCCAGGTCCAAATCCGCGACGACCTCGTCGAGAAAGGCCGTCCGGCGGACCATTGGCTCAATCAGATGCACACTCAAGTCCGGACGTACCAAGGCCAGTACGAGCCCCGGGAGGCCAGCGCCTGATCCGACATCGGCGACGACGCTGTCGGCGGGGATGGCCGACTCGACCACTGCGCAATTGAGGATGTGGCGATCCCAGATGCGCGCTGTCTCCCGCGGTCCCAGCAGGCCCCGTTCGACGCCCACTCCGCAGAGCCAATCGGCGTAGCGGTCCAGTTCGGCGGCCCCCACAACAAAGGGGAACGGCGTTGGCGCTTGACTCATCGAGTCCCGGCTGGCACGACCGAATGTTTCACGTGAAACATCGCTGCTTGATCACGGGGCCGGAAGTATCACCACGCGGCGACGTGGTTCTTCGCCCTCAGATTCACTGACGAGTCCAGCTTCCGCTACGGCGTCGTGCACGACCTTGCGCTCGAAGGGGCTCATGGCGGGCATCCGATAAGACTCCCCGGACTCCTTGACCTTGACCGCTGCCTCTTGGGCTTGGGCCGTGAGCCGAGCGCGCTTGTTAGCACGAAATCCAGCCACGTCCAGCATCAACCTCGAGCGATTGCCGGTTTCACGCGTGACAGCAAGGCGACTGAGGTCCTGTAACGCCTCCAGGACCTCACCGTGTGCCCCGACCAAGAGATCAAGATCCCCGCCCACGATGCTCACCATCGCGCGATCGCCTTCAACGTCCATATCGATATCGCCGTCCAAGTCAGCGATGTCGAGCAAGCCCTCAAGGTAATCGGCAGCGATATCCCCCTCACCCTCGAGGTCCACTGCAGGTGCGGACTCGGCATCCGTCTCCGCGAGGGCCTCGCTCGTCGGGACGATCTCCAGTTCAGTGTCGCTCACTGTTGCTCCTTCATCATGACCATGGGTTCGCTTCGCGCGAACTCCGTCTCAAAACTTCGATGCCTTGGATCAGATCCATGCACCGCAAAACCGTTGCGACACAGGCACTTTCATCGCCCATCTCGATTTGAACGTAACCTGGGCTAGCTCGCTCGACCTTCGCCGTCGAGGTCCACTTCCTCGCCTGCATCAGCTCGCTCCGCTGACCCACCAGATCCCCCGGATCCTCCCGAACCCGCAGATCCCTTCACGTTGCCAGGTTTCGATCCAGGCGCCGATGACGGCTTGCTGCTGGGACTCGTCGGCCCGGATCCGGTTGGCTTTCGCTTCGCCTTGGTTTGGCGCTTCGGCTGAACCCTGGTGACGGGTGCCTCGACGGGCTCGACGACCGTTTCAGTAGCGATGCCGCTGGCAACAGCCTTGCGCTCAGCTTTGTGCGCCTTGCGCTTCTCCCACGCCTCGTACGCCGGAGTACCCGGTTGCGGGTTATTTCGGATCACATAGAACTGTTGGCCCATGGTCCACAAGTTGGTGGTGAGCCAGTAGAGCAGGACACCGATCGGGAAATTAATCCCGGAAACAGCGAAGATGACCGGAAACACATAGAGCAAGATCTTTTGCTGGCGGACCATCGGGTTGTCTGGCGCAGTGTTTTTGACGATTAACTGACGTTGCGTGGTGAACGTCGTGGCCGACATCAACACGATCATGACCATCGTCACGATTCGTGTGGTCGTGGGAAAAGGGGTCTCGTCCGCGTGGACAAATGTGCCGTAGATGGGAGCGCCGAAGACCGTCGCCTGACGCGCATCGGCGACCATCTGATCGGTGAGCGCGCCGTACGCCACCCCGCTCGCGATCCCTTGCAGGACACGGAAAAGGGCGAAGAAGATGGGCGCCTGTAACAGCAATGGCAGACAGGACGAAAGCGGATTCGTACCGGTTTCGCGGTACAGCTTCATCATTTCCTGCGACTGGCGTTCCCGGTCGCCGGCGTACTTCTTTTGAATCGCCTTCATCTGCGGCTGAATGATCTGCAAGTTGCGCTGAGCCTTGATTTGCTTGACGAACAGCGGGATCAACAAGATCCGGATCACGATGACCAGACAGATAATTGACAGACACCACGTAATGCCACTCGCCGCACCAAAGATCGGTGCGAAGACCGTCTGGAAGGCAATCAGCACCCACGAGACGATCCATTCAAGCCAGGACAGGGGATTCACGCACGAGCTCCGTAGGTCGTGTGGCGGACCTCTATCGCGTTCGACAGTGGCAAGTCATCGTCGATCATCATGGCGCGCTCGCTGCCGTCCGGGTTCACCGGCGACCGCCATGACCCTCGCTTGGGCACCGGGTTGAGACCTCCGCCGTTCCAGGGGTTGCAGCGTCCGAGTCGACCGATGGTCAGCAGGGTCCCCTTGATCGCGCCGTGGGTACGCAGCGCGTCAATTCCGTATGACGAACACGAGGGGTGGAACCTGCACCTTGAGCCGAGGAGAGGCGATAGAACCGCCTGATAGAGCCGCACGAGGCCAATGAGGGCTAGCCGCGGGCTGGCCACGAGGTAACCGACGACACGAGCCACTCGTGTCGAATCCGAATCGTCTTGACGATTTATCGACATTATCTGGCCTCAACTTGCATGGGCTTGGTAGCACGCCGGAGGGCTTGTCGTAGTGCCGACCCCACGTCGGTGCTGAGCTGGTCAAATGACGCTGCCCCCGAACCCGGCAATGCACGGACCACGACCCGAGATCCCGCTGGTAGCTCGTCGAGTCGAGCTCGGATCGAGGCCCGAAGGCGGCGGGCGACTCGATGGCGAACGACCGACCCGCCGACGGCGCGTGAAACGATGAAACCGGCGCGTGACGGGCCCAGGGGCATGGGCGGCCCGGTGGGCACCACGAGGTGCACGACGACCAAACCTCCTCTGGCGCCAGTTCCGCGGCGGGTGGCAACTGCGAAGTCTTCGCTCCTAGTGATCCGCCGATTCGCTGGCAGCACTACTGACAACTAACTCAAGCCGACAGGCGGTCACGGCCCTTGCGTCGGCGGCCCGCGAGAATCGACCGCCCGGCGCGGGTGCGCATACGCAGCCGGAAGCCATGGGTCTTGGCACGGCGCCGGTTGTTCGGCTGATAGGTCCGCTTAGTCACGACAAACTCCGAATCGGGGGCGGGACGCTGCCCGCAAAGGTGCTGCTCTTGACAAGCCTTTCGCGGCTGAACAGCCCGCTAACGGTACGGACGACTACCGGCACCGGTCAAACCGGGTCCTGAAATCACCAGGAGAACCGCGAAGCATCCCTCATCGCAGACGCTCGACGGGGTCGACACGCCGGAGGCGACTGGCACTATGACGACCGTATTGGCCAGACTGGCCCAGAGTTCGCTGTGGACAACCAGTTGTTGGACGACTCGCGGTGCTCTAGGGTCCCGCAGTCGCACGGCACACTTCCCGGCCCCCGAGGACGCTGTTTGTGTCGCGCTGGAGGGGCCCGCATCCTGTGGATGAGCGTGTGGATAGACCGTTCGTGAGCATTCTCGGAATAGAACAAGGTTTTTGCCGACCACAACCAGCGTGCCCTTGGGCACCGAGGAGGCCAACCGCGTGACAGACACCCTGGATCTCGATGATGTGTGGGCCCAGGCATTGGACTCCCTTGCCGACAGCGCGTTGAGCCCCCAGCAGCGCGCCTTCGTCAACCTCACTCGGCCGTTGGGGCTCGTGGAGGACACCGCCTTGCTGGCCGCACCGAACGATTTCACCAAGGACGTTCTCGAAACCCGGCTACGCCCAGTCGTCGTCGATGCTCTGTCTCAAATCCTCGGTCGAGAAATCAGAATTGCGGTGACCGTCGATCCAGCCATCGCCCCACTCCTTGATGACGATGCAACCGACGAACTCGCCGACGCCACTTATGCCGAAGTTGTGCCGTTCTTGGACCTCACCCGCTCACACAGTTCATCCGTGGTCGACGTCTCGCAGACCTCCAGCTCCTTACCTCCGGGCGCCGACGTTGCAGCGATGCGCAACGACCTGGCGCAAAACCGTTATGGAAATGCGGGTACGCCGACTCGGCCGCCGGGCTCGCGCCCTGGCACGGGATCACCGGGAACTCGGGCCGACGAAGGTAGCCGGCTCAACCCGAAATACACCTTCGACACATTCGTTATTGGTTCGAGCAACCGTTTTGCTCACGCCGCTGCCGTGGCTGTCGCGGAGCAACCGGCAAAGGCGTACAACCCGCTCTTTATCTATGGCG
>JBBRTC010000008.1:0-55247 GCA_038244765.1 Candidatus Nanopelagicales bacterium
CCGCCGGCGTTGGTCGCGGTCAGGGTGACGGTGAATGTGCCGGTGGTGGTGAATTGGTGAGACGCGTTTTGGGTGTTAGCGGTGCCGCCGTCGCCGAAGTTCCACGCCCACGAGGTGGGCGTGCCGGTGGAGGTGTCGGTGAAGTTCACCGTCAACGGCACCGGCCCACTGGTCGGTGTCCCGGTGAACGACGCCACCGGTGGGGGTGGCGGGCTTGTACCGCCAAGGGTGTCCATGTGCCAGTAGCGAGGACTCGATTCGGTGCTGGCGAGTACGACGTCGCCGGTGGCTGCCGACACGACCTGCTTCGTGGTCGTCGCGTTATTCATCGTGGCGTTGGCAACGTCTCGAATGACGGGGGTGCCACGTCCCGAAGCGAACGAAGGAGCACTAATCGATGTGGTCTTCTCGTAGATCGTGCCGTTGTAAACCTGGGAACTTGAGTTGGGCGCGGTGTAATACACGTGGATCTGATCGGCTCCCGCGTCCAAGGAAACGATTGGGCGAGTGGGGAAGTCAGCGATCGTGGCCACTACCCTCGACGTCCAGGTATTTGTGGTGGCCGTGTAGACCAAGAGCTCGATCAGGGGATCACTCGGATTCGTCGACACGTCATTGCGGGAAGTCTTGGTGACGGCGAAGATCCGGCCCTGGGCATCGCCAGGAATCGCTTTCAGGTTGATGTGATCGTCGGCCAACGCGGTGCCGCCCAGCGCAATTGCACCGGTCCACGTGGTCGTCGAGGCCCCATCGAGGTGGTACGCGACTCGCATGGTGGCGTCGTTCTGGTTACCCCACATGATCGTGGTGCGACCGTTCGCGCTGATGACCGACGAGATGTCGTCAGACGTCATGCCTGTGCCGGAGACGCCAGGAACAAAGGCGCTCGCGAATGACACGGACGCAGCGTCCGCATCTCCATTTGTTGCCACGATGTACGGCGCACTGTTGAGGGTGTAGGTGCCCCAGAGTCGGCCGGTGCCATCCTGGTCAATGACGAACGTCTCGCTGGAATTGTTCACGATGTTGATCGGGAATCCGGCGTCTTGAGTCCATAGCGAACCGCTGAGCGAGTATCGGTAAAGCCGCGTGGGGCTGCTGCTGGACGTCGTTGTCGAACTCGACGCGCTCACGTGTGAGGCAACGAAAAGGTGCGTGCCATTCCACAGGGCGTCCGCACGAGTATTGGAGCGATCATCGAGCGCGACGCCAGTGTCCGACCACGTGTTCGTCGGTCGGTTGAGGCGGTAGATGTGATAGCCCGAAGACGCAGCCATGGACGCCCACCAAGAACCGCCGGCGTACCAAAGCTTGGACTCCGGCTTGGATGCCGTCGGGGTTGTCGAACCGAAGGACGCCGACGAGGCGTCGGAGTAGCCGTAATCCCCGGATGCCGCCTGCGCCGGGGCACTTCCCACCGCGGAAATCACCACAGTAAGCAGAGAACTCAACAGAGCGAGGACCATCAACCCAATGAGGGGGTGGCGTACCCGTTCGGCCGATTGGGCGTGAGCTGCTCGTGCCTTGATGATGTCCCCCATGTCAGAGTCCTCCCCTCAGGAGTCTCCTCCTAATGGGGCGAATGCTATGCGGAGAGTACCCATCAGTGGGAGACCATCTAGTGGGGAAAACCACCGATCGGGGGACCATGCCCACAGATAGTGATCTCGGCGTCACTGTGGTGGTGCCCACTCGGGATCGAGCCGACAAGATTGATCGATTGATCGCACTGCTCCTCAAGAATTCCGATCCAATCCAGTTGGTGGTTGTTGACGACGCCAGCGTGGACCGAACCCCTGATGTCCTGCGTACCTGGGCCGACCGGGACCCTCGCCTTCTGATTGTCCAAGGGACGGGAAAGGACGGCCAGTCTCAGGCTCGACTACTTGGAGCGCACCAGGCAACCGGGAAAGTGCTAGTCCTTCTCGATGATGACGTTGTTCCGAGTAGTGGACTTGTCGCGGGCCACCTGGGCTGGCACCACGAAGACACCAACCGTTTGGTGCTCGGCTACATGCCGACCCACGTTCCAAGCCCGCTTCCTCGAGGGGCCTTTGCCACCCAGCTCTACGCCACCGAGTACGAGAACCACTCGCGCGGATTCGACCGCGATGTCAATACGGTCCTCACCGGACTCTGGCTCGGCAACATGTCCATTCGACGCGACACCTACATCGAGGCGTTCAATGCCGGACGGATGCCGGAATTTCCCTACCGGCACGAAGACATGCTCTTTGGTCTCGTGCTTCGAGATATGGGAGTCGAGCCGATATTCGACCGATCACTTTTTGCGCAACACTTTCACGACCGACCGCTGCCTGCCTTCCGTCGCGACAGTTATACACAAGGGCAAGGCCGCGCAGCGATCTATCGGTTGCGACCCGATGAAGCGACGCTGACACCGGAGGAGGTAGCGCTCAGCGAAATGCCCGCCCCCGTCAAATTCTTTGTCCAATGCACCAAACCGAAGCCGGTACGGCGAGTCGCAGCCACCTCGCTCACCGCGGCCATTGCAACGGCGGGTCGGCTCGGTTCGCGTCGAGGCGAACTCGCGTTCGCGCGTGTTCTGCGGCGCGTCGACATGCTTGCCGGCAGTCGCGACGTACTCCGCGCAACCGAGAGCTAACAACCCACTGCCTGCTAGCGTCGAGCCCATCGCTGATGGACCCGTACCCGGACGGAGCCTCGATGGCTGCCAACGAAATTGATCGCGCCCTCTTACAGACCCTTGTCGCGCGTGAACGCGATGTCTATGCCGCGGCAAACCCGCGCAGCGCCGAACTACACAGTCGCGCTGATCATCTCTTTGGCCGCGTACCAATGACTTGGATGAACAAGTGGGTCGGTGGGTTTCCGTTGTACCTGGCGTCCGCGCACGGAAATCACATCACCGACGTCGATGGCCACACCTACATCGACTTCGCGCTCGGGGATACCGGGGCGATGGCAGGTCATTCCCCGCGCGCGACGGTAGATGCCGTCAACCGGAGGATGAGTGAGATCGGCGGCATCACCACGATGCTCCCGACTGAGGATGCAGAGTGGGTTGCAGCGGAACTATCCCGGCGATTCGGGTTGCCATTGTGGTCCTTCGCTTTGAGCGCGACGGATGCAAATCGGTGGGCTATTCGACTTGCTCGGCTAGTAACCGGTCGCCCGAAGATCTTGGTGTTCTCGTACTGCTATCACGGTACTGTCGACGAAACGTTCATCATCCTTGACGATGATGGAGTGGCTCGGTCGCGGCCAGGAAATGTGGCCCCAGCAGTTGATCCGACGGTGACGACCCGGGTTGTGGAGTTCAATGATTTGGCCGCAGTCGAACGCGAACTCGCACACGGAGACGTAGCAGCGATCCTGACTGAACCCGCGTTGACCAATATCGGAATTGTGCTGCCCGACGACGGATTCCTCCGGGGCTTGCGAGATCTCGCGACGAAGTACGGTTCGCTGCTCATGATCGACGAGACGCACACGATCTCGGCCGGTCCAGGAGGAATGACAGCTCGTGACAAGTTGTCGCCCGACGTCTTCGTGATCGGCAAATCTTTAGGCGGAGGCATCGCCTCCGGTGTTTACGGGCTGACTAATGAGGTCGCGCAACGCGTCCATGAACGGGTGGCGGCCGCCGAGGTCGATCTCATCGACGTTGGCGGTGTCGGGGGCACTTTGGCCGGAAATGCATTATCGCTCGCGGCGATGCGAGCAACGTTGGAGCATGTGCTCACCGACGATGCGTTTGCGCGAATGATCGAACTCGCGACTCGATTCAGTTCAGAAACCCAACAGATCATTGACAAGTACGACGTGCCGTGGTCGATCTTGACCCTGGGCGCACGCGCTGAATACCGGTTCGCGAAGCCTGCACCGCGTTCGGGAAATGAATCGGCAGCCGCGGCAGACGACCTACTCGACGAATTCATGCACCTCTATATGTGCAATCGCGGAATACTCATGACGCCTTTCCACAACATGGCGCTCATGTGTCCGGAGACGATCGACACCGACGTTGACCGTCATACCGAAGTCTTTGAATCCGCGGTACGAGAGTTGGTTAGGGCTTAGTCGTACGTCGCGCCGCAATGAGGGTGATGTCATCAGTACGCCAATTCGTGGCGCGTTCGCGGGCTCCCGCGAGGACATAGGCAACAACCTCGGCGGGCTCGATTGTCGAGTTGAGAGGACGTGCTCGGATGGCCTCGCGACCCAGTTCCTGCAGACCCTCGTCATCGAGTTGTTCTCCGTGTTTGTCGCGCGACTCAAGCAACCCATCGCTGTGACACAACAACAGATCAGCGCCTCCCATCCACGCCGATTCCACGTGCCACTCGCCCCCCAAGCTGCACAAGAGAGGTCCGGTGGGATGGAGTTCGGTGATGCTTTCGTCCTCGCGGAGGACGAAAGGCGGTGGATGTCCGGCGTTGACCCAACGCACGCTCCCTTTCACAGGGTCAATGAAGACCACCACGACGGTGGCGAACATTGCTTCGTTGTCGCCGAACTGGGCGGATGCCTTGGTGAACGTGGTCGCAAGATCGGCGCCGGCCTCGAGCAGCGTGCTGAGCACGTGGCGCAGCCGTATGGCGACGATGCCAGATTCGGGTCCGTGCCCTGAAACATCACCGACGACGATCGCTATCTCACCGTTAGCCAGCGAGAGGCAGTCCCACCAATCGCCAGCGAGTACCCCCTCGGCTGGACTCAAAACTCCATAGACCTTGAGCCGGGCAGGTACGCCAGCGAGCGGATTATTCGGCGTCGACAATTCTCGCCGAATGCCAGCAACCAGTGGGGCGTCTTGGGCGAGTCCCTCACGGGCGGCGCGCGCCTCGTCAATTTCGGCGACAAGTTGGCGACGCATCGACTCAGCATCTCGCCCGGCGGCCTCCATCTCCGGCGGGCCTTCCACCGAGATGGCTTGAGTGTGTTCCCCGTCACTTGCCACGTCCCGAAGTTGATCGCGTAGGTCTTCAAGCGGTCGCAGAACCCACCGCCCGAACAGGAAGGCCGAGGCGATGAGCAGACAGATCAGGACGAGACCCGCGAAGCCGAGTGCGAGGGCCAGTTGGCGCGCGACGTCAGAAAGTCGGTCGTACTCAACCGAGCGCTGGTGATCGATAGCTTGCCGCAGCTCAATTGCTGAGCCGCGAAGTTCAGCAAATAGTTGGTTGGCTTCGCCGCTGAATGTCAACGTCACGGCCTGCTGGGCATAGTCGTTCTGCGGTGTCGCACTGCGCCGCAAACTGATTGCCGGTGAAGTGATTTGGGTGGTCCACGTATTGAGTGCCGCCGAGGTCTTGGTGATCAGCGCGGCAATCTCTGGGTCATCACCGACGAGATTCTGGATCCCCTGAAGCGCGTCGTCGGCACGCTGGCCAGCAGATTCGTACGCCGCCAGGCTGGTGTCCGTCGCCTGAATCATGAAGATGATTTCTTCGCGTTGCATGTCATCGACGGCGATGATGAAATCGCTGCTGAGGTCGGAGGCAGGCTGGAGCCGTCGCAGAACCTCCGAACCGCTGTTGGTGACATCGGAGTACGAACGCCATACGCCGACGCCGAGTGCGGCCATGACGACTGCGGCCACAGCGACGAGTCCAAAGACGCGGGCCCGAAGAGTCATGGTGGGCAGGCTAGTCGGCGCGACATCGCCGTCGGTGCGCATACTCTTGCGCGGTGACCTCGCCAACACCAGACCGTGACGCACACGTTGTGCTACGACCGGACTTGGAGTCACTCCCGCCGTACCGTGCGGGGCGACCGGCTGCCGGAGCACATGGTGTCGTTGCCTACAAGCTTTCCAGCAACGAAAGCCCCTACGATCCACTTCCGCGGGTGCGCGACGCGCTAGCGGCCGCGACTGCCCACCTCAATCGCTACCCGGATCCCGGAGCTCGTGAACTCAGCGCCGCACTCGCTTCTCGTTGGAACGTCCCGGCTGATCACATCGCCACCGGGACGGGCTCTGTCGGTGTATGTCAGCAGATCATTTCCGCGTGCGCGAGCCGTGGAGATGAGGTGATTTACGCATGGAGATCTTTTGAGGCCTATCCGCTCATCACGACGATAGCTGGGGCGACGTCGGTGCAAATCCCGTTGCGTTCCGACGAGTCGCACGACCTTGACGCGATGGCCGAGGCGGTCACCCCATGTACAAAGGCGATCCTGATCTGCACCCCAAACAACCCCACCGGCGCTGTCGTGCAGCACCGTGACCTCGAGGTATTCCTCGCCCGGATCCCGTCGCACATTGTGGTCGTCGTTGATGAGGCATATGTCGAATTCATTGGCGACGCCGGCGCGGCTGATGGCCTCGCCTTATATCGAGAACACGCAAACGTCGTCGTGTTACGCACGTTTTCCAAGGCGTACGGTCTGGCTGCGCTGCGGGTTGGATTCGCCATCGCCCATGCGCCGATTGCTGATTTGTTGCGCAGAGTCGGGATGCCGTTCGCTGTCTCGAGCTTGGCTCAAGTGGCGGCGATCGAGTCACTGCGGGCGGAAACCGAACTCGCCACACGAGTGCAGGAGATACTCGATGAGCGGAAGCGGATGCTCACTGAATTGGTGCGACAAGGTCACCCGGTGACCGCGTCACATGGCAATTTTGTCTGGCTGCGCCTCGGCGCCGCAACGGTGGATTTCGCGGAACTCTGTGCGAGTGAGGGTCTCGCAGTTCGTGCTTTTGCCGGAGAGGGCGTACGCATCACCGTTGGTGTGCCCGCTGCTAACGATCGGCTGCTTTCTCTAACTGCGGAGTTCGCTCACCGCTGACCACGAGCACTACGCCGGCGACAACGATGGCGCCGCCTATCGCGATGTTTGTGGTGATTGATTCGCCCTTGACCAACCACCCCAAGAAGACGGCGACGACTGGGTTCACGTACGCGTACGTCGCGACAAGTGACAACGGCGCATTGCCGAGGAGCCAGACGTACGCGCTGTACCCGACGATCGAACCGATCAGGACGAGGTAAATCCAGGCACTCCACGATTGGGTGCTGGTCCCGGACAGCACAGCGGTGGTGATCCGCTCACCGTGGGAAACTCCGCCGATGCAAAGGATGAGTCCGCCGAAGAGCATCTCGTAGGTGGTGAGAGTGAATGCATTCTCCGGCAACTTGAGGCGCGTCACCAAGAAACTCCCAATCGCCCAGCACGCGGATCCGACCATGATGACCAAACCCCACACACCAGTGCTGTTGCCAGAAGTTGCGTTGGAGTCTGGAAGGAAAAGGACCGCGACCCCGACCAATCCCACGAGGACACCAAGCCACGTCCACAGATGAGGTCGCTGTCCTTGGGTGAGGCGCAGCAACACGATCCAAAAGGGGACGACGGCGATGATGAGCGCCGCGACACCCGACGCGACATAGCGCTCGGCGAGTGTCAGCAGTCCGATCCCGCAGCCGAGTAGCAAGAATCCGATCAACGCGGATCCCAGTGCCTCTTGGCCCGAGATCCGCAGGACCGATGGCCCTCGCGCGACCACTAAGACGATGCCGAGAATGGCGGCCGCGGCAATAAATCGCGTTCCGATTCCCAGTAGCGGCGGCATCGTCTCAACAACGACGGCGATAGCCAGATACGTCGACCCCCACACGATGTAGACCGTGGTCAGGGCAGCCCATGTCGAACTTTGGTTTGGAGCAGGAGTGGTCACATGAGGCTCAATGAACTCGTGTTTGTTCCTACCGACGTCGCGAGGAGTTCACGATCCTGGGTCGTCAATAGAAGGCCCATGGCGTTCGCGCAATCGGTGACGGAAGCCGTTCGAGTGGCTCCTGGGATCGGTACGATGATGGGTGAGAGTCCAAGAAGCCAAGCCAGCGCGACTTGTTGGGCGCTGACCTCGTGGGCGGCGGCAACAACGGCGAATTGTTTGCGTGCGGTGTCGACACTGTGGAGCGTCTTTGACCTCTCGCGGCCGCCCAGTGGTGAGTACGGCAAGAACGCGATGCCCATCTGCGTGCAGTAGTCCAAAATGCCATCCTCGGGGTGCCACCAAGGAGACATCTCGTTTTGTACCGCAGCCAAGCCCCCGGTCAACTCATTGCCGCGGCGTACCTGATTCAAATCAACGTTAGAGAGACCAATGTTGGCAATCTTTCCCTCGTCCCGAAGACGCAGGAGAGTCCCGATTTGATCGTCGAAGGGTACCGCTGGGTCAGGTCGGTGGAGTTGATAGAGGTCGATGCGCTCAACTCCGAGATGCTGCAGGGATGCTTCGAACGATGCAACCAACTGTTCCGGGCGTCCGGCCAGAATCCACGTTCCGTCCTCGCCGCGATGAAAGCCACCCTTGGTAGCAACAATGAGGCGCTCAAGGATCGCGATGTCGGCGTACGCCGAGAGTGCCTCTCGCACAAGGACTTCATTGTGTCCAAGGTGAGAGGAAGGGGTATAGGCATCAGCGGTGTCGAGCAGTGTGATGCCGGAATCTAGGGCGGCATGAATGACAGAGATCGCATCGGAGCGCTCGAGCGGTGTTCGCCGTGACGACAGGTGCAAGCACCCCAGCCCGATGTCAGAAGTCTCGAGGTCACCGATCCGCCGTGTCATGCGCCGGGTTCCTTTATCTCGGTTGCTCGCCCAGTACTGCGTTCAAGCGTCAGCCACGCAAAGAGACCGCCAACGGCGCACACGATTGCAGCCAGAACCATGGTCCGTCCATATCCGCTGAGGAACACGCTGTTGGCTGAACCCTCCCCGCTCGCCTGCGGCGACGCGCCAGCGAGGCCCGCGATCAGGGGTAAAACGGCGATAGCAATCAGTCCGGCTATTCGTGCTACTGCGTTGTTAACTCCTGATGCGGTGCCGCTGCGGGCGGCCCCAACATCGCTCATCACAGTGGTCGTCACCGGGGCCACCACAAGGCACAGCCCCACGGCGAACACCAGAACCGCTGGCATCACGTCACGCCAATAGTTGGTATCCACCCGAGTCAGCATTGAAAGTCGAGCGAGGAGCAGCATTCCCGCCGCCATGATGAGTGGCCCAGCGCTGAGCAGTGGTCGGGCGCCGATGCGCGGAACAAGTGCACCGGCGCGTGCTGAGAACAGGATCAACGTCAGTGAGACGGGCAGAGTCGCTGCCCCTGCGGCAACGGGGGAATACCCCAGTCCGTCCTGCAGCACCAGGGGCAGAAGGAAGAACGTCACACCCAGTGCGCCGTAGACGACGAAGGTGATGGTGTTCGCTGCGCTGAAACTACGGATGCGAAACAACGTTGGGTCGAGCATCGGTTCGGGCATTTTGGTTCGGTTGCGGTGAAATTCGACAGCGAGGAAACCGACCAGAGTCAACGAACCGGCAACCACCAACGCAGTTGTCCATAGCGGACCAAGCTGATTCGCTTCGATCAACGCGCCGACCACGAGTCCGAGGCCCAACGTGGCCCCTGTAGCACCAATGAGATCGACTTGTGCCCTAATGCTTTGCGCTGTTCGACGGCCTGGTAGCGGTGCAACGCCGGCGCGCGTGAAGGCGTATGCGAGTACGAGGAAGGGAAGATTGATGAGAAAGATCCATCGCCATCCGTGTGGTCCCGACTGAATCAGTACGCCACCAACAAAGGGACCTAGGACGGTGAATATCCCCGCCAGGCCAGACCACAATCCGATCGCTCGGCCTCGGTCCCTGTCATTGAAGCTCGCGCTGAGTATCGCTAACGAGTTGGGCACCAGCAGCGCTGCTGCCACTCCCTGCACACCACGCGCAAAGATCAATGCCGTGGCGGTAGGGGAAAGTGCGCAGACCAAGGACGCCGCCCCGAAGGACGCCAAACCGGTCACAAACACTCGCCTTTTGCCGATTAGATCCCCGAGCGAACCTCCGACGAGCACCAACGAGCCCAACGTGAGCAGGTAGCTGGTGACAACCCACTGCAGGGTCGAGAATTCGCCACCCAGATCGGCACCGATCTGTGGCAACGCGACATTGACCACTGTCGAGTCCAATAAGGCGACACCCGAGGCGGTCACGGTCGCTGCGACGATCCAGCGACCAGCCCTCGCATTCAGCGCGATCGCAGCGGCGGGACTGGCGCTGCGGGTCGTCACAGGAACCACCGTACGAGGTCGTGGCCCGCATTGGGCAGTGCTCGGATATCGGTCTAGGGCCTTCATCGGGCTGCTCGTGGTGCCAGGATGCAGTCGGCGGAAGGAGCGCCCTGATAGGAGGTACGAGTGAGTCTCGATGGCGGACCGGAGCTCGTACAGCTCTTGACGCCGGAAGGCGAGCGTGTCGCGCACCCCGACTACGACATCGACCTGACCCCAGAAGAAATTCGCGCTCTTTATCGCGATCTCGCGCTCGTACGTCGAATTGATGTCGAAGCGACCGCGCTGCAACGGCAAGGGGAACTCGGTCTCTGGCCCCCGCTCGTCGGCCAAGAGGCGGCGCAAGTCGGCTCCGGTCGGGCACTGCGTCCCGGTGATTTTGCCTTCCCGACCTATCGCGAACATGGTGTCGCGTGGTGCCGTGGTGTCGACCCTTTGAGCCTACTGAGCCTCTACCGGGGGGTGACGAATGGAGGTTGGGACCCCGAAGAGAATCACCTCGGGCTGTACACGATCGTCATCGGCGACCAATGTCTGCACGCCGTCGGCTACGCCATGGGAATGCAACGTGACGGCGGAGACGACGCAGTCATCGTGTATTTCGGCGATGGGGCTACGTCGCAAGGCGACGTCAACGAGAGTTTTGTCTTTGCGTCGGTCTTCAACACCCCGGTGGTCTTCTTCTGCCAAAACAATCAGTGGGCAATCTCCGAACCGTTGGAGCGTCAGACTCGAATTCCGTTGTACCGCAGGGCATCCGGCTTTGGGTTCCCGGGTATTCGGGTCGACGGCAATGACGTCCTCGCCGTGCTCGCGGTGACGCGCGCTGCGCTGCAAGCGGCCCGTGACGGTGAGGGACCCACGCTGGTCGAGGCGTTCACCTACCGAATGGGTGCGCATACGACCTCGGATGACCCGACTCGCTATCGCGTCGCAGCTGAACTCGAGGCGTGGAAACTGAAGGATCCCATCGAGCGAGTCAAGGTCTATCTCGCGCGAAGTGGAATGGCGGACTCGGCGTTTTTCGCATCCGTCGACGACGAGTCTGAGGCGCTCGCCGTTCGGCTCCGGGAGCGATGCCGGGCGCTGGCCGATCCTGATGTCTCCCGGATCTTTGATCACGTGTACGCCGAACCGCATTCGCTCGTGGAAGAGGAACGCGAAGTCGCGATCGCCTACCTCGCCTCCTTCTCCCACGATGGAGGCGCCCCCGACGTACATGACGGCAATCCGAGCGCCCCAAACGCAGTCGGCGGAGGGCACTGATGGCCATTGTCACCATGGCGAAGGCGCTCAATAATGCACTTCGAGCCGCGCTCGAAGGCGATGATCACGTACTGCTTATGGGCGAAGACATCGGCAAGTTGGGCGGCGTCTTCCGAATCACTGATGGACTGCAGAAGGACTTTGGCGAGCAACGAGTGATTGATACTCCGTTGGCCGAGAGCGGGATCATCGGTACGGCCGTCGGACTCGCAATGCGCGGCTATCGGCCTGTGTGTGAAATCCAGTTCGATGGGTTTGTCTATCCGGCCTTTGATCAGATCGTCTCGCAAGTTGCGAAGCAGCGCGCGCGCAGCGATGGGCAAACGACGATGGCCATCGTGATCCGGATTCCCTTCGGCGGCGGGATCGGCGCCGTCGAACATCACAGCGAATCACCGGAAGCATATTTTGCTCACACCGCTGGACTGCGCGTCGTCTCGCCGTCGAATCCGCTCGATGCCTACGTCATGCTGCAGCAAGCCATTGCGTGCGACGATCCGGTGGTCTTTCTTGAACCCAAACGGCGCTATTGGGACAAAGGCGATGTTCCCGAGGGCTACGTCGTACGCCTCGACCGCGAGGATCGCGCCGATCTGTTTCACGCACGCGTCGTTCGCCCGGGGCGCGACTTGACGCTCGCGAGTTATGGACCAACCGTACGAACGTGCCTCGAAGCCGCCACCGCGGCAGAAGCGGAAGGGCGCAACCTCGAAGTGATCGACCTGCGTTCGTTGTCACCTCTCGACGTCGACACGGTGGCGGACTCGGTACGACGTACTGGGCGATTGGTCGTCGTTCACGAGGCGCCGGTGTTCTTGGGAGTGGGTTCGGAGTTGGCTGCGCGCATCACGGAGCGATGTTTCTATTCTCTTGAGGCTCCCGTCATACGCGTTGGTGGATTCCACGCGCCGTACCCACCAAGCAGGCTCGAGGACGACTATCTGCCGGACCTGGATCGGGTTCTCGACGGGGTTGACCGTGCGCTCGCGTTCTGATGCTCAGGTGAGATCTCAACTACCTGCCGCCACGGGAAGGATGCTCAAGTGACAAGCGCTGCAACAGAGTCGATCGTGGAGTTTCGACTCCCCGACGCAGGCGAAGGACTCACCGAAGCAGAGATACTGAAATGGCACGTGGCGCCGGGTGATGTCGTCGAAGTGAATCAAACGATCGTCGAGATTGAGACCGCGAAAGCTGCCGTCGAACTTCCATGTCCGTACGCCGGAACCGTTCGGGAGTTGCTGGTTCCCGAGGGAGTCGTCGTTCCCGTCGGAACCCCGATCATCACCATCGTGACCACAGTGCCACTCGCCGCACCCGCATCCGCATCCGCCACCCCCATCGTGGCCGATGCCCGCGATCAAGGTGCCCTTGAAGGCGCTAGCGGTCCTGCATCTTCCCCAACACCAGCGGAAACGATCGTTGAACCGGCCCGTGAGGCGGTGCTGGTGGGCTACGGCGTACGCCAAACTGGCGAGCCAAAACGTCGAGCGCGAACATCGTCGGCGTCTCCTCATGGAACCGTGACCCCCGAGACAGGCCCGCCCGGTGAGACCGTGAAGCCGGTACGCCATGGGGGCTTGGAACTCGGTCGAATCGCCGAGGAACGGTTGGGTTCGGTGGATGCGGAAGTCCTCGCGAAGCCGCCCGTGCGTCGTCTCGCAAAGGACTTGGGAATCGACTTGCGAGCAGTCGACGCCACCGGACCTGCTGGAGTCATCACGCGAACCGACGTCGAACGCGCGGCCCGGCTGGCAAGCGATCCGATGGCGAAGATTGCCGACGCGGGCGGGGGAGACGTCGGCGGCGAGGTTCGTACGCCTTTGCGCGGCGTTACTCGGGTGATGGCTGAGGCGATGGTTCGTTCTGCTTTCACCGCGCCACATGTCACCGAGTGGGTCGATGTTGACGTCACCCGCTCGGTGAAATTGACGGGGCGGCTACGTGAAAGCGATGACTTTGCCGCCTTACGAATCTCGCCGATGCTCCTCATCGCGGTCGGTTTGATTCGTGCTGTACGCCGCAATCCAGCAATCAATGCGTCTCTCGACACTGTCGCCCATGAGATCGTGACCAAACGCGACATCAACCTCGGTATCGCGGCCGCGACTCCACGTGGGCTGGTCGTGCCCAACGTGAAACGGGCGCAGGATCTCTCAACTCTCGAATTGGCGAGCGCTCTGCGCGCCCTCACGGATCAGGCCCGGGCTGGCAAGACGTCGCCAGCGGACATGATCGGCGGAACAATCACCATCACAAATGTCGGCGTCTTTGGAATTGACGGCGGTACGCCGATCATCAACCCCGGCGAGTCCGCGATCCTTGCGGTCGGGCGAATCATCAAGCGTCCATGGGTACACAAGGGCAAGGTGAAACCTCGCGACGTGATGGAACTGGCACTCTCTTTTGATCACCGAATCATCGATGGTGCCCTCGGTTCGCGGGTACTGGCTGATGTGGCCAGCTTCCTCAACGATCCAGAGTTGAGCCTCACTACCGAGTGATGTTGAAGACAAGCAAGCGACTACGGCGTGATCCCGATTTCGACGAGGAATCTCTCGCACATCGCGTGATCTCCCCTGAATCTCACGCGGTCGCGCACGGCGTCGCTCTGGAGATCTAGTCGTCCGCAGGCGATTCTCGAAAACACACCCCAGTCGCACGTGATTCCGAATGTTGGCTCGAGCGTCGTGGAGATGTCGTCGACGAAATCGCCGCGCTTGTCAGGGTCTACGAGCACCAGACGAGTGAATTCGACGCTATCGGTCCCGGAGGGCGTGACATCAATTCGCGCGAGAGTTCCGGGTGGCGTGGACATGGCTTTGGCGACGACGATTGGCAAAGCGCTGATGATCCGTCCTGCTGAAATCCACGCGCCTGCCCCACCGAGATCGCCCGGTCTTTTCAAAGCCATACGTGCATCTTGCCCGTGTGCCCATATGTCAAAAGTGCGCAGCGAGATCATGTAGTGATTCGGGACAGGTCGTCCCATCACGCCGGGGACCTCGGCGTCGCGTTCTTGGGGGCCCGATCGCAGGTGCGCGAGCCGTTCCACCACTACCTCATCGGCTTCCACCAACACGCTGGCTTGGGAGCGAGTACGCCGAAAGTCCACGTCGAGTTCCGTGAACTGACCGACAAATCCCTGCGCGTGGGGAAGGTTTGCCCAGTTAGGGGCGTGATCAGGTGGAGGTGATCCCATCATTCGTCGCTCGATCCCAATCAGATGCGCGATGAGATCTCCGACGGACCACCCGGGGCATGGCGTGGCAGCCGCCCATTGCGACGCGTCGCAATCACGACCAAGCGCAATGAGATCTCGTGCAACGCTTTCCCAAATCGAGATGAGGTCGGCGATTCCAGCGTCGCTGTATCGCAGAGGCTGACTGGATGAGGTCATGAGCGACAGCGTACGTCTGACAGTGTCGCGAAATGGCGCCCCCGGACCGGCCAACACCGCCCACACCGTGCGCGAACTGACTTTTATGACGAGTCGATTCACCAACGATTGCCCAGTTGCGTGGGGTAGGCCCCGCTCGGCATTGACGTTCGTACGACTTAGGACGGCGATATCGACGTGAGAAGGGCGAGCGTCTTCGATTGGTACTGCGGCCAGCCAGGGGCAACCCGAACCGCGTTTACACCGGATCCCTTTTTTCCTACCGGCACCTCCATGCGAAGGTGGAGTCATGACCGTAGTGACAGTGGCTCTTATCCAGGTAGCCGTCAATGACGCTGAAGTTGTCGACGAACGAATCGACCGCGTTCTCGAATTGACTGAGGACACCGCGCAAGACGCAGATTTAGTCGTCCTTCCCGAACTTTGGCACATCGGGGCATTCGCGCTCGCGCTTGCCCGAGAAAATGCCCAGACCGTGAAGGGGAGCATCGTCACCAGAATGCAAACGGTGGCCCGCCGACAAGGAACTTGGATCCACGCAGGATCAATTGTCGAAGCGTCCGGTGATGGGCGTTTCTTCAACGCCAGCGTTCTCATTGATCCAGAAGGCGAGATCGCCGCGGTGTATCGCAAAGTCCATCTCTTTGGATTTGATGCCGGGGAGACGACCGTCATGACCGCCGGCGAGAACCTCGTCGTTGTTGACACGGCGGTCGGATCGACTGGCCTAGCCACGTGCTACGACTTGCGTTTCCCCGAACTCTTCCGATCACTCACGGCGCAGGATGCTCAGGCGTTCTTGATTTCGTCCGGATGGCCCATCGCAAGGATCTCTCACTGGTCCCTGTTAGCGCGCGCGCGAGCGGTAGAAAATCAGGCGTACGTTTTTGCTTGCAATGAAGCGGGCACCCACGCTGGTGTCACGTTGGGGGGCCGATCGGTCATCGTGGATCCGACCGGAGAGGTACTCGCGGAAGCGGGCATCGATGAGGAGGTAATCGCGGCGACCATCGACCTCGACGTCGTAACTCGTTGGCGCCGCGACTTCCCCGTACTTGCTGATCGGCGACTCTAACAGTGCAGTACAACTCGCCTCGTTCACCGCTGGACAAGTGCGGCTAGAAGGACTCCTCGGGGAGATCCATCAAGTCCATTGTGGTCGCTTCGGCGATCGCACGCTCGGCGCTGATGAGAGGCAATCGTTGGGCTGCAAAGAACTTCGCGGTTGCGACCTTGCCTTCGTAGAAGGCCTTATCGCGATCCGACACGTCACCTTTGAGCGCGGTCAACGCCACGTCTGCCTGACGCAACAACAACCACGCAATGGCTAGATCACCCAGCGACATGAGAAGCCGCGTCGTGTTGAGTCCGACTTTGTAGAGTTCGCGAGAATCAGCTTGAGACTTCATCGCGAACCCTCCGAGCGCCCCGATCATCGCCTGAACGTCCTCGAGGCCTCTGTCGAGCAACCCGCGTTCGACCGCAAGAGTGCCGTTGCCTGCATCGCCCTTGGCAAACAGCGCGATGTCACCGCCGACCTTCGTCACCGCGGTGAACTCGTCGCGCAGCATCTTGCGGAAGAAGAGGTCCATCCCTTGAATCGCAGTGGTGCCTTCGTAGAGCGTGTCGATCTTCGCATCGCGGATGTACTGCTCGAGCGGGTAATCCTGAAGGTAGCCAGACCCACCAAGGGTCTGGACCGACAGAGCCAACATCTCGTACGAACGCTCCGACCCGACGCCCTTGACGATGGGGAGGAGAAGGTCATTGACGCGCTCCGCCATGGCGAGGTCCACCGATTTATCACCGGCTTGGCCGAGTTCGATCTGGTCCTGCCAAAAGGCCGTGTAGGCAATCAGTGCGCGCATTCCCTCGGCGTATGACTTCTGCATCATCAGGATTCGGCGTACGTCCGGGTGATGAGTGATCGTGACGCGAGGTGCACCCTTGTTGGTCATCTGGGTCATGTCAGCGCCTTGGGCGCGCGTTTTGGCGTACTCAAGTGCATTGAGATAGCCAGTCGACAACGTGGCGATGGCTTTCGTACCCACCATCATCCGGGCGTTCTCGATGACCTTGAACATTTGGGCGATGCCATCGTGAACGTCGCCCACGAGCCAACCGATGGCTGGCTCTTTCTCACCGAAGGTCAGCTCACACGTGGAAGAGACCTTGAGGCCCATCTTCTTTTCGATGTTTGTGGCGTAGACACCGTTGCGTTCACCGAGTTTCCCCGTCGTAAGGTCCACGTGGAATTTTGGTACCACAAACAGCGACAGGCCCTTCGTGCCGGGGCCGGCACCGTCTGGCCGCGCCAAGACCAAATGGACGATGTTGTCGGTCATGTCGTGTTCGGCCGACGTGATGAATCGCTTGACGCCCTCAATGTGCCAAGAGCCGTCTGCTTGCTCATGCGCTCGGGCGCGACCGGCACCAACGTCGGAGCCGGCATCTGGTTCGGTAAGCACCATGGTTGCGCCCCAATGATGGTCGACCATCAATTGCGCAAGAAGCTTTTGATCGTCATTGCCGAGGTGGTCCAGAATTGCGGCGAATCCAGGGCCAGACATGTACATGAAGGCAGCGGGATTTGCGCCGAGGAGCATCTCGCTCGCTGCCCAGCGAAGCGACGGTGGTGCACCGGCGCCGCCCATGTGTACGGGTAGATCCAAACTCCAGAAACCAGAGTCGATGAGCGCGCGGTAGGACGCCTTGAATGTCTCGGGCAAGGTGACGGTGCTGGTCTCGGGGTCGAAGACCGGCGGATGGCGATCGCCATCGGCAAAACTTTGCGCCAGCGGACCAACCGAGAGTCGCTCGACTTCTTGCAGGATTTCGTGCGCTGTCGCGACGTCCATCTCGGCGTACGGTCCGTGCCCAAGTCGTTCGCCAGCGCCGAAGACCTCGAAGAGGTTGAATTCGATATCGCGCAGGTTCGCCTTGTAGTGGCTCATGGGGGCCTCACTAGTCGGGGTTACTCGTCAGTAACACAATGATGCTACTGGCCGGTAACTAATGCAAGTCCAGAGCCCTGCCAGGCGTGTCGCATCGGGTGGAACCTCCCCGGTTGGCCCCTACGGGGGTCACGAGAGCCGTAACGAGAGCGCGGGGAGGCAGGATGAGGCGATGCAACGACCAGATGGCGTTCCCCTGCGGCTTGGTGGCCGCGCTCTTCGCGCGACATTGCTCCCGCTGCTGGCCTTCGCACTGGCGCTGCCGATCCCCAGCGTTGCTGCCGCGGCCGCACCGCCCGGAGCCGTCACGACGAGTCGGAACTCAGAACCTGCGCTATTGCGGGCGCTTGAGGCACCGACGACTCTCGTTTCATCGACGACCAGCTTGACGGGCACCCCATCGACGCAACTGATCACGGTCAAAGCCCGAGGAACCTGGGCCGCTGTCATCGCCTGGCAGAAAGCAACGGGCGGTTGGCGGAAGATGATCGTGAGCAGGCATGGTCGGGTGGGATCAGGCGGTGTCGTGAGCGGACTTATCCGGCGGCAGTTGACCGGGGCAACCCCATCGGGAACCTTCGGGCTCACCGAGTCATTTGGCGTCGACCCCAACCCCGGCACTCGCATGCCCTACCGACATGTAAATGGGTGTGACTGGTGGGTCCAAGACACCCGCTCAACTCACTACAACAACCGGGTCAACGTGTGTCGACGTGGACACGACTTCCCGCTGACCGAACGCGGCAAGCACGGCTCAGAGCATCTGATTCGTCATACCAAGTCCTATGGGTGGGCGGTCGTCATCGATTTCAATCGACCGGATCCTGTTCATTGGCGTGGGTCAGGAATCTTCCTGCACGTTAATGGCACGCGAGCCACCACAGGCTGTGTGTCAGTGCCGCGATGGGCGATGGGCGCAATCATGCGTTGGCTTGAACCGTCGCAACATCCGCAAATTCGCATCGCGTGATTCGACCCGCTGAATGACCTGATTAGCCTTGGTAACCCGCCGGGTCCTTGAATTCGTGCTCTGCAAGTCCGAGTTCGGCTTGGATGGTGAAGACACTCCCGCTGCGCTCAGACAGAAGCGAATGAGCGTGGGCTTCTGCAACTGCGTCGGCGTCGAGCACCTTCAGGCCCATGTTCCGCATCCGGTCAGCGCCGCCGGGTCCCAAGATCGGGGTATCGACGAGCCCTGGGCACAGAGCGTTGATCAAGACCCCCTCGGATTCCAGTGACGGTGCGATAGCGCGTACCCATCCGATGACCGCCCATTTGCTCGCACCGTAGATGGGGCTCTGAGTGTGCTTGGCGATGCCCGCCATAGACGCGGTTACTGAGATGCGACCACCTCGGCCAGCCATCGAACGAAAGAGTTCACGGGTGCCGTAAAAGATTCCTCCGACATTGACGTCCATGACGTGCTCAAAGAGAGCGTCGGGGACCTCACGCAGGTCGGCGAAGCGTGCGCCCACCCCAGCGTTGAGCACGCACATCGTCAACGATTGGGCGTCGACGACGGATCTCCAGGCAGCGGAATCCGTGACATCTAGGTGGACGTATTTCGCACCTATCTCATCGGCGAGAACGGCTCCGCGAGCGTCGTCGATGTCGGCGATGACCACCTTGGCGCCTTCTCGTTGAAGCAGGCGCGCCGTCGCCTCCCCAATCCCGCTAGCGGCTCCGGTCACGAGCACGAGTTGTCCGTCAAAGCGCCCCATCGACGAACCGCCTTCCTTGAGCTGCTACGCGTGGCACGATGCCGCCCCACCGCCACTGGCCAGTCCAACGAATGAAACCACGTTGTGTCGTACGCAGTCCCCCGAGGGGCTCGAACCCCGTCGTTACACGGCGATCGGCAAATCAACCATAAGGATTGCCGACCGGCCCGAGAGGTCCATACTCCCGTATGTGAAACACATCATTGAGGTCGACGGACTCGCGCTTGCGGCGTACGAAGAACTCGGCGACGGACCTGTATTGGTGTGCGTTCCGGGGGGGCCTGGCTACGGTGGCGAGCAACTCGGGAACCTCGGGGGACTGGACGCGAGGCGTCGTTTGGTCTTGTGCGATCTGCGTGGTGCCGGAGATTCGGACATGCCAGCGAAGAGGTCGTGGGCGATCGCGGACTACGCCCATGACCTGGACTCGATTCGGGAGGCCCTTGGGCTGGAACGCATCGCCGTCATGGGTCACGCACATGGCGCGCTAGTGGCGACGCGGTACGCCCTCGATCACCCCGACCGCGTCAGTGCGCTCGTACTCGACGCAGTGCCCGTACGGCGGATCGAAGAGGTCGATGCAGAGTCCGATCAGCAGATCGGCGGTTACTTTTCGAAGTACGACGAAACTGCAAAGCGTTACGTGGCCGACCACATGGGCACCATGGTTGAACAAGCCCTGGCGTGGTTCTGGGATAACGAGGTTTCTGACGACTTAGCAGCGCCCCTTCTCGACCTCAAGACACCGACGTTGCTGATTGACGGATCGAAGGATCCTCTCGGCGGAGAGACCCCCACGCGCGAGTTGGCGAACAAGATGCACGACTGCAAGTTCATCGTCATCGAAGGCGCATCGCATTTTCCATGGGTCGACCAGCCGCGTGTGTACGCCGAGGTCGTGGAATCGTTCCTTGCGTCGATGACCCCGTAAGGTCGACGGGGGTCAATCGAGACTGGTCGGCGGGCCCGAGAATTGAATTCAGGGACTTACGGTGGAGGTCAAGATGAGCGGAACGTCGCGGGACCCGATGGATCCTAACGACCCGATAAGGGAAGTCGCGTTTGTTGTCGGCGTTAAGGATGTCGCACTCGCACCACCTTCGGTCACCGACGTCGTGCGGACCGGTGTAATCGCTGGAGTGTTCGCGGGCTTCCTCTGCGAAGTCATGTATGGCATCGGCCGCATCTTTGGCACCAACTTCGAAGTAAAAACGGGAAGCAGCGATCAGTTAACGTCGATCCCACCCTTCATGCCGTTCGTCCTCCCGTTGGTCGTGGCTGTACTTGCTGCCCTTGTCGTTGCTTTGCTCTTCCGTCGCGCGGGCGGTGCCTTTTGGGTGCTCACGCTCGGATTCATGTTGACGATTCTGTCGCTCGGCCTTCCACTCTTCCAGCCGAGCACCGTCACGTGGCCGACGAAGATCTGGCTTCTGTTGATGCACCTCACGACGGGCGTGATCGTGGTGCCCGCGCTGGCGTTCTCGCTGCGGCCGCGGCGGGCAAGTAACTAGTAACTGCTCGCAACCGAAGTGGCTCAGGTGTCAACCGATGCGCCGCAACGTCGCAGCGGCGGCGAGGTGCCGGTCCGATGGGGCGTGCTCTCCACGGCCCTCATCAACGACAAGGTATTGACTGCCGCGCGATTATCCGACGCGGTTGACGTGGTTGCGATAGCCAGCCGCGACGGGGGACGGGCAACCGAAGTGGCGACGCGGTGGGGAATCGACCGCTCGTACGGCGAATACGACGCCTTGCTCGCTGACGAGGACGTAGAAGCGGTCTACGTGCCGCTGCCGAATGGCATGCATCACGGATGGACGTTGCGCGCGCTCGCAGCGGGAAAGCATGTGCTGTGCAAAAAGCCGTACAGCCGCCATCCGGAGGAGGTCATGGAGGCGTTCGACTTTGCGGACCGTGCCGGACTCGTGCTGAGCGAAGCGTTCATGTATCGCTATCACCCGCAGATAGCAGCGTTGCAACGGATGGTGCGCGAGGAAGAGCGCATCGGCGAGTTGCGTCTGATCTCTGCTGCGTTCTCGTGGCCCGCCTGCGCACGCGATGACATTCGATTCGATGCCGCGCTCGACGGTGGATCCCTCATGGACGTCGGTGTGTACTGCATCAACGCCGCGCGCATGCTCGCCGGTGAACCGATCAGCGTTGCTGCCCAGCAGGTTGTTGGGCCAACCGGGGTCGATGAATCATTCGCGGCTGTCATGGCGTTCGACGACGCTGTAAGCGCCCATTTCGACTGTGGGTTCGGTATTCCCAATCGAAGTTACCTGGAGGTTGTCGGCACCGAGGGGACAATTCAGGTGTCAGATCCGTGGCATGGCCTCGAACCGGGACTGCAGGTAAGGGTTGGCGGGCAAGTCCCTGAATTCGTTCACATCCCGCTGGCAAACTCCTATCAACTCGAACTCGAGGAGTTCGCCCGCGCTGTCCGAACTCAACCCAACACCCGCGCTGTCCGAAACCGACCTCACGCGTTGCTTGGTCGCGCCGATGCTCATGGCCAAGCCGTGGCACTTGAAGCGCTCTACGAATCTGCGAACCTCGGCAAGTCCGTCTCTATCCCTACTACCCGATTTCCGTTGGGATGAATGTGACACCTGCTCAAACCTAGTGAACAAACGTCACATTCATGATCGGTGGGCGCGCCGTCGCGCTCGGCCTCGCGCGGCCCGTACCCGCGAAACGCCGGAGATGAATGAACCGTTGGTTCAATAGTGACTGACGAACAGACCTTTCACGCGGAAAATGGTGCGAGGGAGGGGAGCGGGTGACGGGAATCGAACCCGCACTGTCAGCTTGGGAAGCTGATGTTCTGCCATTGAACTACACCCGCGAAGGCTCGTCAGAACCTGGAAATCGCATTTAACTGGTACGGCGGGTGATTATGCCCTAGCGCGATTGGCAGGATGGCCTCGTGCCCGAACGCTTGAGTGTCCCCGACCTCATCTTCGGGGAAGCGCTCAAGACTCGACCGCGGGGCATCACGACAGTCGGTCTTGCGTTGCGCATTGCGGTGGCCAGTACGGCGTCGTACTTCCTCGCCCGACAGATATCCCAATCCTCATTCGTGCTCTTCGCCCCGGTCACCACGTTGCTGGTAGTCCAGGCGTCACCCTTCGCCACCATTGGCGCGAGCATGCAGCGAGTCCTCGGAACGGGGCTCGGGGTTCTGCTGGCCACCATCTTCGTGCAGTTCATCCCCGTCAACGCCGCCACCTTTTTCGCGGCGGTCTTCGTCGCGCTGCTGTTTGCACGGCTCCTCCCGGTCTCGTTGGCCGCGCAATTGCAGATCCCGGTTGCAGTCGTATTCGTACTTGCGCTGGGAAGTACTGGCTTTCGACAAGACGCGTGGAGAGTTTTGGACGTCGTCATTGGTGGTGCGGTGGGAATTGTCGCCGTCTACCTCATCCCGTCACGCCCGCGGCTCGAACTTGTTGAGGCTGCAATCGAGGACTTCCTCGCCGCGCTTCAATTGCAGTTACGGGCGATCGGGGACGACGTCGGCACTGTCGCGAGCGTGCTGCCTGACAAGGAGAAGCATCACTTCACAGCGACATCGCGCCAATTGCGAGACAAGTCACGCAAAGCTCGCGACGAATATATCGCCGCCGTCGAGTCACTCCGTTTCCATCCGCGCGCACGGCGCGAAGCCCGCCGACTCGAAGCCATCGGCGAACAGGTGTCCTGGCTTACGGGGTTGGCGATTCAAGTTCGGGCGATTTCAGGCGCAGCGGACCGATTGTTCGATCGAGTAGGTGGTCCACCCGCCCTGTCCCCCGCGGTCGTACGCGACGTGATGGGTGCCTGCGCCGATTTGATCGAGGTAACGAGCCGAGCCGAATCCGAGGCCGAGATGGCCGAAGTCCGGGCGGAGGCAAAGAACATCCGCGCGCTCATCAACCCCGCGTTGACCCAGATCGTCGAGGGGGCCGCAGTCACCGACGTCCTCCACAGCCTCAGTTTGCTCGGACGGCTGGACCTACTCTGCGATTCGATTCTTCGCCGCATTGGTCTCGACGCCGAGGAGGACGATCATTTTGACGCAGTCTCCGAGAACCCGAACCTCAATCCAGTCAACGGGGGCGTGGCCGCTTCGGCTACCGGTCGACCTGATCCCGCTTCACGGTCAGGGGAGCGCCAGATGACCGACGAGGGCGGGTAGCCTCGCGCCGTGCTGCTCTCAGATCGCGACATCCTCGCAGAACTCAAATCCGGTCGTGTCGTCCTTGAACCTTTCGACGAAGCGATGGTGCAACCGTCGAGCGTTGATGTTCGCCTCGATCGATTCTTTCGAGTCTTTGAAAATCATCGGTACCCGCACATTGATCCCGCCGTTGAGCAGCCCGATCTGACGCGTCTCGTCCAGCCGGACGGCGACGAACCATTCATCCTGCACCCTGGTGAGTTCGCCCTCGCGTCGACGTTTGAGGTCATCACCCTGCCCGATGATGTTGCTGGTCGGCTCGAGGGCAAGTCGTCGTTGGGCCGACTGGGTTTGCTCACCCACTCGACGGCGGGGTTCATCGACCCAGGATTTAGCGGTCACGTCACATTGGAACTTTCTAATGTGGCGACGTTGCCCATCAAACTCTGGCCTGGGATGAAGATCGGCCAACTGTGTTTGTTCCGGCTGTCCTCGCCGGCCGAACACCCGTACGGCTCGTCGATCTACGGCTCGCGATACCAAGGACAGCGCGGCCCAACGCCGAGCAAGTCCTACCAGAACTTCTACCGCGCAGACGTCTAGATCCCGAACCGGGGACGCGCTTGTCGCTCCACGGAGATCGACAAGTTCCCGCGTACCGTGAGTGATGACGTCGGGAGGTCCGTCGTCTTATTGGTGTGTCAACTCGATTCGAAGTCGAGTCGACCACCACGAGAGTTGACGACAAGGCGAAGGGACGGTGCGTGGCTCTCCATCCGAGTCAAGTAATCGCACGCCCTATGCCGCACGAATCGGCGTACGGGCCGACCCCGACGTGGTCGGGTCCGCATTGGACTGGACCGGGTCCCATGGCCGTACGCCGAGAGCAAGTAATCACCCGAGAACGTGAGGCTCGGTCGGCGTCGATGCGCTCGAAGCAAGCGACCTCGAAGTTCGCAGACGGCGAGACGTCAAAGCCGATCACCTCCCAGGACGTAACCGCCAAGGCGACATCGTTGGCGTCAACATCGAAGCTTGCCCTGGGCAAGGCATTTGTCCGCGCTTCAAGTCAGCAACGCCCCGCGACCACAAGTCGGGGACTCAACTATCGACCCGATATCGATGGGCTACGTGCGGTCGCTGTGCTCGCGGTCGTGCTGTTTCATGCCGGTGTTCCGTTTCTGTCTGGTGGCTACGTTGGCGTAGATGTCTTCTACGTCTTGTCGGGTTTCTTGATTACCGGGTTGCTCGTCGGAGAATTGCAACGTACCGGCACGGTGTCGCTGATGTCGTTCTATGCGCGGCGGATTCGTCGGCTCTTGCCCGCATCGGTACTTGTCCTCACCGTCACCGCGGCTGTGTGCACATTCGTGTTGCCGCCTCTGTCTCGCGCTGACGTCAGCGGTGACGTTGTATCTGCGGCCCTGTATGTCTCGAACTGGCACTTCGCGGCGCAAGCGACTGACTACCTGTCTGCCGACATGACACCCAGCCCGGTCTTGCATTTCTGGTCGCTAGGTGTGGAGGAACAGTTCTACGTCTTCTGGCCAGCGTTGTTACTCCTTGCCTGGCGCGGAACGGTCTCCCGGGGCGGGCATGTACGTCGCCCCCGGTTGCTCACCGGTGTGGTGGTCGCAATCGTCGCGGCCGTCATCGTTTCGTTCATCCTGTCGCTGCAACTGACGCAATCGGCGCAACCGTGGGCGTTTTTCGGATCTCCCACTCGTGCGTGGGAGTTGGGTGCGGGTGCTCTGGTCGCAATTCTCGGCAGCGCTCCGTCCCTGCTCCGCTTCCCCGTGCGCGCGTGGCTCGGATGGATTGGGCTCGGCCTCATCCTTGTTGCTTGTGTTCGTTTGAACGAGGAGACGGACTATCCCGGATTGGCCGCGCTGCTTCCCGTCCTAGGTGCTTGCGCCCTGTTGATTGGCGGTGCACCGTCATGGCGGCGGTCTGAGGACAGCGCTGACCCTCATGATCTTCCAGGGCCAGCCGGGTTGCTGTCCCGCGCACCGCTTCGCTTCATCGGGACCGTGTCGTACTCGTGGTACTTGTGGCATTGGCCGGTGCTGGTGCTTCCCGCGGCGTACCTCGCCCCTCAACCGTTGTCGGCGTGGGCCAAAGTTGTCGCCGTCTTTGTGTCCTTCCTGCTGGCGGTGGCGACCTACTTCTTCATCGAGAACCCGCTGCGATTCGTGCCAGTACTCGTACGACGCCCACGACTCGCTCTCACGTTCGGCGCTCTACTCACGGCATCTGCCCTGCTCGCCGGATTGTCGCTTGGCGCGAGTGCGGATTCGGCGCAGTCACCCTCGGTCCAGGCGGCGCAAGTCAGCCCGGGCACCGCGCTCGGTGCGGTCGGAATCGACGCTCCAGCCACGACCGCGTCAGCGCGGGGGATACGGCCGACGCCTGCGAATGCCCGCGCCGACTTGGGGCCGATCTTCACCGACGGTTGCAACGTGGGCTGGATAGGCGTGCTCAGCCCGGCGTGCGTCTACGGTGATCCGAGGGGGTCAAAGCGAGTCGTTCTGTTCGGGGATTCTCATGCAGGACAGTGGTTTCCAGCGGTTGAGCGTATTGCGCTGGCGCGCCATTGGCGCCTCGTATCACTGACGAAATCAGGCTGTGCCGTGTCCGATGTGACACTAGTGACGCGGGGGGACACCAAGGGATACGAGCAATGCGACGCGTGGCGTGCGACGACCATGACGCGAATTCTGAGGAAGGAACACCCTGATCTCATCATCATTTCTCAACGGGCTGACTATGAGGTAATTGATGCCTCGGGCACGCGCCTTGACACGGCTGGTTCGATCCCGAGTCTTGCGGCGGGCCTCCAGCGCAATGTGAACCGATTGTCGGCCTTGCACGTTCCCATCGTGATCATTCGCGACAATCCGCAATCGAAATTCGACGTACCTGTGTGCGTTTCGCGCGACACAACGGACACATCTCGTTGCCAGTTCGATCGCCAGCCGTCGATGCCGGCGGATCAGGCCGTCCTCGCTGCCGTCGTCGGGATACGCGGCGTACACATCGCCGATTTCGACAACACCATCTGCCCGCCTGGACCGCGCTGCCCGGTCGTGCGCGACGGAATCCTCATCTATCGCGATGACGACCACATGACCGCCACGTTCACCGACTCGCTGACGCCGCTCCTGGAGGCGTCAATACCGCCGATCTGAGGCAACGTGGCTCAACCAGATCCGCGAACATTGTGAGGTCACCAGCGTCGGTGCGACCCGAAATTGTCGACGCGGGTCCGAGAATTGGCTTTCGAGCAGACATCGAAGGCCTGCGCGCAGTCGCTATCCTGACCGTCCTTGGGTACCACGCTGGATTGCCGTTCTTGCCCGGTGGATTCATTGGCGTTGATGTCTTCTTCGTGATTTCGGGGTTTTTGATCACCGGCCTGCTCGTGACGGAATTGGCATCCACCTCGGCACTATCGGTTCCCCGCTTCTACGCCCGACGTATCAAGCGCCTCTTGCCTTCCATCGGCGTCGTACTCGTCGTTGTCGTCGCGTTGTCCTTCCTGGTGCTCTCGCCATTTCGCCGGGCCCTGGTGGGCGGCGACGTCATCGCTTCGGGACTCTTCGTAGCGAACTGGCATTTCGGTGCTCAGTCGGTCGACTACCTCGGCGCCCAGGAGGCGACGAGTCCGGTGCTGCACTTTTGGACTCTCGCCGTTGAAGAGCAGTTCTATGTTGTGTGGCCCTTCGTGCTCATCCTGTTCACACGTTTCAGGCGACGCAGTGGCTCGGGTCTTACTCGGCCGCTACTCATCGGACTCATCGCGGTGTTCATCCCGTCCTTGTTGTGGTCGTTGCACCAAACCGCGAACGCCGCCGGGTGGGCCTACTTCAGTTCCTTGACGCGAGCGTGGGAACTCGCACTTGGTGGCGGATTGGCGATTCTCATTCCGATACTGCGTCGCATGACCCCGCGCCCGGCGTTTGCCATGGGCTGGGCCGGCCTGTTGGCGATCTGTTGGGCTGCGGTGTTTCTGACGGCGGACACGCCTTACCCCGGCACCGCGGCACTGGTTCCCACACTCGGTACGGCGGCAATGTTGGCGGCGGGCGCGGCGACGTCTTCGGGCGCGGTAGGTCGATGGGATTTTGGCGCCAACTCGGTGCTGTCGATTGCGCCGCTTCGCCATGTTGGGCGCATCTCGTACGCCTGGTACCTATGGCATTGGCCCCTGCTGATATTTGCTGCTGCCTGGTTGGGGCACGAACTCTCAGTGATCCAAGGCGTGGTGATTGTCGCGCTCTCGTATCTTCCCGCGATCGTGATGCACCACCACGTAGAACTTCCATTTCGGCATTCCAAGACTCTGGTGGAGTGGCCTCAACGCGCATTCACTCTCGCCGGTGTCATTGTTGGCGTCGTCGTCGTAGGCGGCTTGTGGCTTCAAGCCAGTGAGCCAACCATCCCTGCGCCGGCACCTGGGACCCCCCTCGGAGCCCAAACGCTGCCAACACCCCTCTCACCGTCAGCCGAAGCAACTGGCGCAGTGCGATCACCGACCGGTACGCCGAGTGATTTGCCGACATTGCAAACCAGGGTGACTGCACTGACACCGGCGCTTGCCGACGCACGCAGTGATCTTCCGTCGACGTACGCCGACGGGTGTCATCGGTCATTCGCAAGTACGAGCGCAGACGGATGTGTTTTCGGCAGAGCGAACAGTGTCGTCACCCTCGTACTCTTCGGAGATTCCCATGCAGCGCAATGGTTTCCCGCGTTGAAGACGTTGGCTGATCAACGCGGCTGGCGACTCGTTTCGCTGACGAAAAGCGGGTGTCCAGCCGCGGACATCACGCCCAACAACTCCACCATCAAGCGCGACTACACCGAATGCCCCGCCTGGCGAGCAAACGCGCTGGCCCGAATTTTGAAAGAGCGTCCCAACGTGGTGGTCACAACCGGAATTTCGGGCTACTCGCAGACGATCAACGGTCAGCGCACGAATGGGGCGGCCGCCGAGGAGCAGCTTCGCGAAGGATGGGTCCGGACCCTGCGTGAACTCGTGCCGCTGTCCCGCCGCGTTGTGGTCTTAAGAGACACGCCCGAACCATCGCGCGATCCCGTCGACTGCGTGTCGGCCAATCTCGACAACCTCGATCGCTGCGCGGCCCCTCGTGGGCGCGCTCTGCCCTCAAATCTGCCGCTGGATTTGGCTGCTCGTGCTGTTGCAGGCGTGGTCTATGTCGATCTCAGCGACTCGTTCTGCTTAATCAATGTGTGCCCCGTTGTTATCGGTGATGTCTTGGTCTATCGCGATCACGACCACATCACCGCGACTTATGCCCGGACGCTTGCGCCCCGGCTGCTCTCTGTACTGCTCCCGTTGCGGTAGCAGATATCGATCAAGAAACTTGACCAATTTCTTACTTCACTTGGGGAACTCCTTACTCGAAAATACGACCGTGACTGGGGTGTTGGTTGGGAGGCTGTCGAAGGTGCAGCGACCTATCTGGCTGCGATCTTCAACCTTGGGGAGAAATCAACATGGCTAGTCGTACTCGTACGGTCGCCGCAGTCGGGTTGGCGGTGGCGGCAGCAACAGCTCTGTCTGCCTGCCGACCGGCGCTGACTCCGCGCGACCCCGCAACGCCAGCGAGTTTCACGCTGACGGACATCGCAACCCAGCCCGGTGCCGCCTTCACGGTTGTCGGTGAACTCGGTGGTGGCTACGCGACTCAGGAGATCCTGACGACCTCCTTCGCGTTCTCACCTCCCGGACCTGGCGGACCGCCATCACCGCTTCCGGGCAACGTCACGGTCAACACCAAGGTTGCCGGGGTTTGGACGTCGTCGCAGGTTGTCACTTCTGCGGACGGAATCGTGGGCCCAAACAAGCCGACGATTGCTGACGTTGACTCGGATGGTCTCAACGACTTCATCCTTCCCGCGGGTTACTTCTTCTCAGCGATTTCGCCACCATCGGTGCGGGGCTCGATCACGTGGTGGCACAACAACGGTGACGGCACGTTCGCTCGCCACGATGTGATCACCGGCGTCGTCGGTGCGTATCACTCAGTCGTATACGTCGACATGAACAACGACGGCGTGAAAGACATGGTCACGACATTTGAAGACGGCGGATTCCCGGCGTACCCGTTTGCCGGACCTCCGATTCCCCCCGTCGTACGCATCGAGATGTTCAAGGGTCTCGGCGGGGGTGCCTTCGCTGCTCCGGTGAAACTCGCTGACGGCGGCGGTTCGCTGCCGGTTGTCTTCGATGTCAACCACGACGGCAAGCTAGACATCGGCACCGCGCAGTACTTCAAGGTCAAGACCGTGCCGGTAGGCCCGCAGATTCCGGCTGGCTTCACCAACGAGTCGTTCGTTTGGTACGAGAACACGGCCGCTACTGGGCAAGCTCTCGATGCGACGACGTTCAGCAAGCACCTCATCGCTAGTGGTTTGGGTGAGTCCTTCCAAATCATCCCGGTGGACAACATCGACGGAACCGGTAAGTACGGCGCCATCGGTATCAACCACGTGGGTGTCGCACAACCGACGGCCGCCCCTCAGGTCGTACGCCTTACCCCGGGTGCGGACGTACGTCTGCCTTGGACCGTGACACCGGTCGCGAGCGGTTTCACACCGAACGCGACGTCACCTGGACAGGCATCTCCTGGCTACACCGGTGAAGGCGACATGGATGGCGATGGCGACATCGACCTCGTGACGTCCGGTGATTCCGACTGGAGCATCTACTGGATCGAGCGCAAGGCTGATGGGTCGTGGGTCAAGCACGACCTGGCCGCAGAATTTGCTGCACCAGGGACCTTCACCAACCTCGGCCAGGCCAGCCTTGCAGTTGCTGACCTGAACTACGACGGTAAGAACGAGGTCGTCGTCGCGTCATACAACTCCGGCAAGATCACGCTCATCGAGCGCAACGCAGGGACGGGTGGCAGCATCCCGGCCGTCCCTCATCTGCCAGATCTGCTCCTGCGTTACTGAGCACCTAGCCCCACAGCAAGATCGCACCAAGAACGATCGCACGAGCGAGGAAGCGAGGGCGCCCGGAGCAATCCGGGCGCCCTCGCTGCTTGCGATGAATGTGGGAAAGGTTCAATTGGTTTGAGCAGATGCCACATTCACTGAACCACCCGTTTCGTTGCGCTAGTGGGTAGTGGGGATCGATGCGAGGAGGAGCGTGGCGACGTCGACGACCTCGATCGCGCTAGCTGGTGAACCCTCGCCGCCTTCCTGAGCTCGGACGGTCACTCCGTCGTTAAGCATCACGTTGCAGAAGGGGCAACCGACGGCGATCTTGGTGGCGCCGGTTGCGATGGCTTCGTCGGTGCGGTTGATGTTGACGCGAGAGCCAATGCGCTCCTCCATCCACATCCGCGCACCACCTGCACCACAACAAAATGACGTCTCCTTGGACCGATCCATCTCCGTCAGAGTCACACCCGGTACGGCCGCCACCAACTCGCGTGGCGGCGTGTAGATCTTGTTGTGTCGTCCCAGATAGCACGGATCGTGGTACGTGACTTGTTCGTCAACGCGCTTCACCGGTGTCAGTCGACCGGCAGCGATAAGCGAGGACAACAACTGCGTGTGGTGGACGACCTCGTAGTTGCCGCCAAGTTCCGGGTATTCCCGTCCGAGGGTGTTGAGGCAATGCGGGCAGGTCACCACGATCTTGTACGCCTTGACTTCATTGAGTACTTCGATGTTTTGCATCGCCTGCATCTGAAACAAGAACTCGTTGCCAGCGCGTCGCGCGGGATCGCCGGTGCATGTCTCGCCCTCGCCCAAAACCATGAATTGCACGCCAGCGACGTTGAGTAGCTCGGCAACGGCTTTGGTCGTCTTCTTGGCTCGATCCTCAAAGGCACCTGCGCAGCCGACCCAGAACAGGTAGTCCACGTCGCTCGGAATCTCATCTTCGCCGTCGGCGCCGAACACGCGTACGTCGAAGGCCACTTCTTCGATCCACGCGTTGCGACCCGAGGCGTTCATGCCCCATGGATTGCCCTTGCGCTCGATGTTGTTGAAGAGGCCACCCAGTTCGGTTGGGAACTCAGACTCAACCATCACTCGGTTGCGGCGCATATCGACAATGTGGTCGATGTGTTCGATGTCGACTGGGCACTGGTTTACGCACGCACCACACGTCGTACAGGACCAGAGGACGTCCTCATCGATGACAGCGTTCGATGCCTCCCGCGATCCGATGAGTGGCCGAGCCGACTCGGTTAGCGCGTGCTGCGAAAGCTTCGACTTCGCGTCGTCGCTCATGTCGTCGCCGCCGGCGAGGACGTACGGAGCCTTGGCAAACATGTGATCGCGTAAGTCCATGATCAGGAGTTTGGGGGACAACGGTTTTTCGGTGTTCCATGCCGGGCACTGCGACTGACAACGACCGCATTCAGTGCAGGTGGCGAGGTCAAGCGCACCTTTCCAGGTGAAGTCTTCGATGCGTCCGCGGCCAAATACGGCGTCATCAGCGGGATCCTCGAAGTCGATCTTGTCTTTTCCCGAATACATGGCCAGGAGGGGACCCAGCGCGTCGGGGCGGCGCGAGAAGAAGACGTTGATCGGCGCCATGAAAATGTGGAGGTGCTTGCTGTAGAGCACCAGCACGAGGAATCCAAAGATCACACCAAGTTGAAGGAGGATCCCCACGGTTTCGAGAGCTTGATTGATATCGCCGTCGGGCAAGAGGGCAGCGACCCATTGGGAGGCGAAGGCCCCGTTGGGATAGGGGAAGACCCCGGTGTTGATCTGCGCCCCGCGGTAAAAGAGCAACGTCCAGACGACGTTGAAGATCATGAATAGGACCAGCCACGCGGCACCGGTGTGCGAGCCGTAGAACCGTGAGGCGCGACCGAGTTTCTTCGGGTTCTGCGCGATCCGGATGATCGTGAAGATCAACAAACCGACCAGGACGAGCACAGCAAAGAGATCCTCAGCGAACGCAACAACGGTCCAGTGACCAATGATCGGAATCGCAAAGTCGTCCTTGAAGAGCGCTCCATACGCCTCGAGAATCGTGAAACTCAAGACGATGAAGCCCCAAAAAGCGAAGAAGTGCGCAAGGCCGGGAATCGTCCATTTCAACAACTTGCGCTGGCCGAGTACCTCGATAACCTCAACTTCGAGGCGCTTGCCGGGTACGTCGGTTCGACCGACGGCGGGTTGCCCGGACGTGATGATCCGATACAGCGTCCACGCCCGGCGCCCTGCGATTGCCAGGGCAACCACGGTGATGAGCAAACCGAGTACGAGGCGTATGGACACGTGTCCTCCACGGCCGATGAGGCAAAGGCGAGCGAGTGCATCCGCCGAAGGCGACGCTAGCGAATCGGAGCGAGTCCGGCGCGCTCGCCCTGACGGAGTAACGATAGGAACTCAATCGGACCCGAACGGCGTCGTGGTCAGTGGATTCCGACTGCGCGCGCTTTAGGGTGTTCCAACTGCTGAGACCCTCGGGGAACTGGCATCCGTTGAGCAGAACCCTAAAGGGGATTTCAGTGAGTCGACCCACGACTATTTCGGTGGCGTCGTTAGCCATCTTCGGACTAGTCGCTGGGACGACCGTGGCCGCGACAACTCCCGCAGGCGCGTCGATAACCGATCCAGGTGCCACGTCATCCGTGGTGAGGTCTGCGCACCCAGGTGGTGTCCAGATTTCCCGCGGTGTCCGCGGCCGACTCACTCGACTCACGACCGACCCGGACCACCCGATCACCGTTCCCGACGCCACCCTCGCTCAAGAATCTCGTCCATCGCCACTGGCCGCGGCACGCGCCCATGCACACGCCCTGGCCGGTTCCCTCGGAGTCACCAGCGCTGACAAGGACCTGGTCAGCCAGTACGTGCACCGCGTCGGCAACGGTGACAACGCCGTCCGTTTCGCCCAACGAATTAACGGCATCAGTGTCTTCGCCGGTCGTGTGGCGATGATCGTCGACAGCCAAGGATCGTTGCAGGCAGTTTCTTCAGGTCTCGCCAGCGCGCCCGGGGACACGTCGATGACCGTCTCTCGCGAGGTGGCCGAAACGGTGGCACGCTCGGCGGCGGCACGAGCGGGGAGGACGGTTGCGAGCCGAGTTTCGGCGGCCGCCGCACGCCCCGTGATCTACTCGCCGGGCCTAGTTGGGCTCTCCGAGGGTCCATCCCGAATGGCCTGGTCTGTCTCGACGATATCCGGGGCCGAAGACGCCAATGATGAGGTCCTCGTCGACGCCCGCACTGCCGCGGTGCTTTTGGTCAATGCGCGAACGCAGAGGGCACTGAACCGCATCGTGTGCGATCGCGGTAACGCGCGCGTTGCCAGCACGAGCTACGCGGCCTTCTTCGCCTCGGTCTGTGACAATTCGTGGTCCTCGCGCAACGAAGGAGACCCCGCCTCGGGAATCGCCGACGTCAATGGGGCCTACTCGAATCTCGGGCGCACGTCGGACTTCTATGGAACGCAACTGACCACGTCGGTCGATCTCACCAGCCTGATCGGTTATGCCGATTCCGACGTCACCGAGTGGGCGACAAGTGGCACGGGAACTGTGAACCAGTTGCGGGCTTCAACAAATTGGTGCGATGCGTTGGAATTCGATCCATCGTGTCCGATGGACAATGCCTTCTTCACCAACTTGCCGGTGATCAACGACCATGGTTACCCCGGTGGTGCGATCTTCTTTGGTACTGGCTACACGAACCCCGACGACGTGGTCGCTCACGAACTCACTCACGGAGTTACCGCAGCGACGAGCGGGCTGCTCTATCAACTTGAGAGCGGCGCGATTAACGAATCTATGTCAGACGTGTTCGGTGAACTCGTCGATCAAGCTCACAACGATGGCGCGGGGGATCAAGCCGATGACGCCACCTGGAAAATTGGTGAAGACATCTCAGGCGGACCGATCCGCAGCATGAGTGACCCGACCCAGTTGCTCTTTGGCACCCGCCAGCCCGACAAGATGACATCAACGAATTGGTACGTTGGGGCCAACGACGCAGCCCACGACCATGGCGGCGTTCATAGCAACAGCGGCGTGGGAAACAAAGTCGCCTACCTCATCGGTCACGGTGGGACGTTCAACGGGGTGAACGTCCCTGGGTTAGGCATTGACCAAGGAAGCGGTCAGTCAGCCGGGATCACCAAAATGGGCGACTTGTATTGGCGGGTTGAAAACACCCTGCTCCCCGGTGCGTCCTACGCCGATCTGGGTCGCGAATTGGTGGCCGCCGCCATACAACTTGGTTGGTCGGGTGCGAACCTGCTCACCGTGAAGAACGCCGTGCATGCCACCCAACTCGACAAGTTGGCCACCAGGATCAGCGTCAGTGCCACCACGATCCGCGCTGGCGCGACACTGCGGATCACCGCGAAGGCGAACAGCTACCGAGGTGGGGCCGCTTCCGGGGTTGCGATGCGGCTCTACCGTCGGCTCTACCCCAGCACCTCGTACGCGTTCTACGGCACGGGCACGACGAACTCTGCGGGAGCGATCACGTGGAACGTGAAGCCGTCGGCCACGAGCCGCTACTACGTAGCGATCGTTGCCGGCTCGGTGGCTACTGCGGCGGCAGTGTCGAGCAATCCGGTCACCGTCAACCCCGTTGTCTCGACCGCATCGAGCAACTACCGACCCACTAAGCGCAAGTACTTCGTCGTGACCGGCAAGGCGGTCCCGGTGGGCGGTCGCGTCACCTTGCAGCGGCTGTCGAGTGGGCGATGGGTTTCGGTCACCACGGCCGCGGTCTTTTCACGCGGGGCGTACGCCTTCCGAATCCGCTATTCGTCTCGAGGTTACAAGTACCTGCGTGTTATGGACTACGCGACGACGTGGCATGGCACGGGAGTCAGCCGCACGCTGAAGATCCACGTCGTCTAACTAGACCACTTGGGTGAGGCCTTGCGCCCGTACGGTTATGACACGTGCGCCGTACGGGCGATGAACTGGCGTTGACCGAAAGAGCGCCGATCCTCGGGTCGATCGAGAGACAGGTCTTCTTCTCGCGCGACTGATCGAGGGTCGGTTGCGCGGGCCGACGTGAGGAATCTCGAGTGCGTGTACGCCGTGTGATCTGCTTGCCCATCGCTCTAACTGTCGCTGCCGGGATCGTTGTACCGCTCTCGGCGTCGGCGGCATCGCCCCGAATGTCAGCCGCACCCACCGCCCGCGCTGCTGCATCTGCCACCCAGCTCGGTGCGAGCAGGCGCATCCCCTCCTCCGCACACCTCCGACCCTCATCCATGAATGTGCCTCAGGTCGCCTCAGAGGCAGTCGCGGCGCCCCAAGGAATCGCGCCCCCGCCGCGAAACTCCGCCACTCTGCAGGGGCTGCGCCGGATTGATGCGACGACGTCACGCCAGAACGCCGATCAAATCGGTTCGGCGTACGGCACACCTGCGATCTACGCGACCCCCCCGAGTCCGTCGATCGGTGTAGGGCCGACCAAGGTGATCGAGGTCAACAACGGATCGGTGTCGTACTACGACAAACCCACGGGTGTCCTCCTCCGCCGCGAATCGTTGGATCTCTTCGCGGGATTCCTTGGTGCTGAAGTCGCCTCTTCTCCGCAGGCCTTCTACGACGTACGCACGGGACGTTGGTTCATCACCGTCGCGTTCACGGAGTACGACAACACCAACACTTTCGTCGGCAGTCGGATCGTCATCCTGGTCTCCAGGACCAACGCTCCGGCTTCGGCCTCGGACTTCGTGCCGCACGACCTATTTACGTCACCGACCGTCCTCGTCGACGAGCCTCTGCTGGTGGTCACATCGAACAAGGTGGTCGTGCGAACAAACTCGTTCGACCCGGTGACTCTCGCACCGATCGGCACGAATCTGTTCACGATGAATCTTGACGGCCTCGTCCCCCCCGATCCCAACAATCCCCCCATTCTCATCATCGACAACCACTCGCTGAGCATCGCGCATGAAGGAATGGCCGCCGCGACGTCCTTTGGTGCGACGGCCGGCGACGCGGATGCCTACTTCACGTATTGGCTCACCTCGGGTTCGGCTCCGACAACCAACATTGGGGTGGTACGAGTTTCTGGCACCAGTTCCCCGTACACGTTTGGCGAAACCAGCGTTGCCGCGAGTGGTGCACCAGTCCCCCCGACCGACGTCGCCTCGACCACCCCGGCATCGACCGGCACCGTTCCGTTTTACGGTGGGGACTTCCAACCGCTGTCGGCGGTCGCGCGGGGCAACGATCTGTGGACGGCGTCAACCGCTTCGTGTACGCCGGACACTGATGTCGCTGTCCGCAATTGCATCCGTCTCATTCACACCACGACCGGTTCAACGTCGATATTGACGAGCGACGAGACGTACTCTCGACTCGGCGCGAACTTGTGGGCCCCGGCGGTCACTTTGGATTCTTCAAATCAAGTTCACCTCACCGCGAATGTCGTCTGGACCGGTTCCAGCGTGGGAGTGCTCCATGACACGCGCGCATCAGTCGGTTCGTGGCTGGCGACGCCGTTGATCCGCTTATCTGGTGCCACTTATCACCCGCTGACCGGCGTCGATGATGTTGCATCCGGGTCGCCGTTCCTTCTCTGGAGCATGCGTTCATCCGCCGTCCCTGATCCGGATCCGGCGAACTCCGACGTGTGGACCGGTGCTGAAACAGTGGCGCCCTACGTCGCCGCCACATATCCGTCCGGAGGTAACTGGGCGGACACGATTTGGCGCGTGGGCACGGGTCGCACATTGACGGCCTCGCCGTTGACGCGGAATCTTGCGGTGGTCACTTACGGCGGTACGAGCAAGCTTTCGTCGTCGGTGAACATCTCGGGGACCGGCGTTGGGCGCAACTGGTTGGTACGCCTGGATAGTCGCGTGCATGGCGTGGGCGCCTACGTCCCGGCAACCTACGTGTACACGACGTCGACCGGTCTCTTCGCCTACAACGCCGCGCCGATGCTGAGTCGGGACTATCGGGTCGCGGTCCAGGACCCCATCACCGGAGCCGCGTGGGTGTACTCCGCCTACACTTCCGTCAGCGTGAAGTGGTCTGTCTCGATCAAGTCGTCTGCCACCAGTCGACGTCACGGCCGCACTATCTATATCTCTGGCCGGGTCGGACCGACGTCGCGAGTCACGGCGTACCTCCAGCGGCTCTACAAAGGCAAGTGGCACACCATCAAGTCCGGCCGGACCACGTCGACGTCGCTCTACTCGATTGGGTCGGTGCTTCTCACGGGGCGCTGGTACTACCGCGTCTACGTCCCGGCCTCCTCGTATCATCTCGCGACTTATAGCGCGGTCATCCGGGTGATCGGGACCTAGGGAAGGTCGGCCGCGCGCGGCCGTTTCTGGGCCCACGCGCGCGGGACGACGTGACCTCTCGATTCCGGCTCGGCTGGTTTCGGGGGGCTATTTCGTGCGGGCAGCCAGCTCACGGTTGCCCCTTGCGACCCGGAATGAAGATTGTCTCCGCCGGGTTGCCTCTATTGAGCCACTTCGACTCAAGTGATCTGCTGCCGAATTGACAAATTAGTCGAGTCGCCAGTTGAATGACCCCAGAAAAACTATCCCCACCAGCACGGAGGACATGTTCATGAGCCGAGTAGTCGGTATCGACTTAGGCACCACAAACTCGTGCGTCGCCGTACTTGAAGGCGGCGAACCCACCGTTATCGCCAATGCCGAAGGCGCCCGTACCACCCCCTCGATCGTGGCCTTCGCCCGCAACGGCGAGGTGCTCGTCGGCGAGGTCGCCAAGCGCCAGGCGGTCACCAACGTTGAGCGAACGATTCGTTCCGTCAAGCGTCATGTCGGTACGGCTTGGACTGTCGATATCGACGGCAAGGGCTACACCCCGCAGGAAATCAGCGCGCGAGTGCTGCAGAAGCTCAAGCGCGACGCCGAGGCGTACCTCGGTGAAGCAGTCACCGATGCCGTCATCACGGTGCCGGCCTACTTCAACGACTCACAGCGTCAGGCGACCAAGGAAGCAGGCGAAATCGCCGGCCTCAATGTTCTGCGCATCATCAACGAGCCTACCGCCGCTGCGTTGGCGTACGGCTTGGACAAGGGCGACATCGAGCACACGATCCTGGTGTTCGACCTCGGTGGTGGCACGTTCGATGTGTCGCTCCTTGAGATCGGCGAAGGCATCGTTGAGGTAAAGGCGACCAGCGGTGACAACCACCTCGGTGGTGACGACTGGGATCAGAAGATCGTCGACCACTTGGTTGCGTCGTTCAAGAACGCGAACGGCATCGACTTGTCCAAGGACAAGATGGCGATGCAGCGAATCCGCGAAGCAGCCGAGAAGGCAAAGATCGAGCTATCGAGTTCACAGCAGACGTCGATCAACTTGCCCTACATCACAGTCGATGGTGATAAGAACCCGCTGTTCCTCGACGAGAAGTTCACGCGTGCACAATTTCAAGAGCTCACGTCGGACCTGCTTGATCGATGCAAGGCACCCTTTGCTCAGGTCATCAAAGATGCTGGCATTTCCATCAAGGACATCGAGCACGTGGTGCTCGTCGGCGGATCCACGCGTATGCCCGCAGTGGCTGACTTGGTCCGTGAGCTGACCGGTGGCAAGGAGCCCAACAAGGGAGTCAACCCCGATGAGGTTGTCGCGGTCGGCGCGGCGCTGCAGGGCGGCGTACTCAAGGGTGAAGTCAAGGACGTCCTCCTGCTCGACGTGACTCCGTTGTCACTTGGACTGGAGACCAAGGGCGGAATCATGACCAAGCTCATCGAGCGCAACACCACGATTCCGACCAAACGATCCGAGACTTTCACCACTGCGGACGACAACCAGCCGTCGGTATTGATTCAGGTTTTCCAGGGCGAACGCGAGATGGCGGCGTACAACAAGAAGCTCGGCACGTTTGAGCTGACGGGGCTTCCGCCTGCGCCTCAGGGTGTCCCGAAGATTGAGGTCACCTTCGACATCGATGCCAACGGAATCGTGCACGTGCACGCGAAGGACCTCGGCACGGGCAAGGAACAGTCGATGACGATCACCGGTGGTTCGGCTCTGCCCAAGGATGAGATCGACCGGATGATGAAGGACGCCGAGGCGCACGCTGAAGAAGATCGTCAGCGCCGTGAAGAGGCCGAAATCCGCAACTCCGCAGAAGCTTTGGTATTCCAAACCGAGAAGTTCTTGCGCGACGAAGCCGACAAGATTCCGGGGGACGCGAAGTCCAACGTCGATGGTCCGCTCGCGGACTTGAAGAAGGCATTGGAAGGCGACGACATCGACGCAGTGAAGAACCACGCCGAAGCCTTGTCAGTCGCTAGTCAAGCGCTCGGGACTGCGATGTACGCCGACGCGCAAGCGCAGGCCACGTCGTCGGACACCCACACTGAAGACGACGATGTCGTAGATGCCGAAATCGTCGATGACGAAGTCGAGCAGAAGTGACCTCGTCGCACGAAGGTTCTGCTTCCGCAGATCGCGAGTCTGAGCGCCACGAAGGTGTGAAGATCACCGACAAGCGGCGCGTCGACCCGGTGACGGGCCAACTCCGCCCCCCTGCGGATTCGGCCGGCGCCGACGAAGTGTTTGTCGATGTAACCGGCGCCGACGACGCAGGACCTTTGATTGATCCGTTGTCCCAACAATTGGCCGAGCGGCTCGACGACTTGCAGCGATTGCAGGCAGAGTTCACCAACTACCGGCGCCGAGTTGAACGAGACCGCGATGTGGCACGCGACCAAGCAATCGCCTCAACGCTGGCTGAGCTCCTGCCTGTCCTTGACGACATTGGACGTGCGCGAGTGCATGGCGAACTGGAAGGCGGCTTCCGATCCGTGGGTGAAGCGCTTGAGACAGTTGTGTCGCGCCTCGGCCTCAAGGCGTACGGCACCCCAGGCGACGTGTTCGATCCGACGATTCACGAAGCCATCAGTCATGACACGTCACCGGACGTGACCGAACCAACGTGCGCGGAGATCTACCAACCGGGATATCGCTACGGCGAGCGCGTGATCCGTGCGGCCGTTGTCAGCGTTGTCGATCCACAGTGATGGGGGCAGATGAGTACCCAAGATTGGATCGAGAAGGACTTCTACGCAGAACTCGGCGTAGCGAAAGACGCTGACCAGGCGACCATCAAGAAGGCGTACCGCAAACTCGCGAAGAAGCATCACCCCGACAAGACCGAGGGCGACGCGAAGGCCGAAGACAAGTTCAAGGCCATTTCCGAGGCGTACGACGTCGTCTCCGATACCAAGAAACGTGCCGAGTACGACGAGGCTCGCTCCCTGTTTGGGCAAGGCGCGAGGCGCTTCCCGACGCAGGGCCAGGGGCAGCGAGCCACGAACGGAAACTACGGCGCGGGTGGTGGTTTCTCGGATCTCTTTGGCGGAGGAGCCGGTTCGGGTGGTCTTGGCGACGTGTTCGGGGGAATGTTTGGTCGGGGAAATTCAACTCGTCAGCCCCGTCGTGGTGCCGACATCGACAGCGAGGTCACGATCGGTTTTGCCGAAGCCCTCCAAGGTGTGACGCTGCCCCTCCGATTGAGCAGCGAAGCGCCGTGTGCCTCATGCCATGGGACGGGCGCGAAGGCTGGCACAACACCTCGCGTCTGTCCGGTGTGCCAAGGAGCGGGGGAGTTAACCCGCAACGCCGGCGGTTTCGCCTTTCCTGAACCGTGCCGCGAATGCCGGGGCCGGGGGATGGTTGTCGACGACCCATGTCCGCAATGCCACGGAAGTGGTCGCGGTCAAAGCACGCGCACAGTGTCGGCTCGGATGCCATCGGGCGTACGCAACGGGCAACGCATCCGGCTCAAGGGCAAAGGTGCGCCGGGCGAACGAGGCGGACCATCGGGCGATCTCTACGTCACAGTTCGCGTGAGTGACCACCCCGTCTTTGGTCGAGACGGGGACCACCTGACGGTCACCTTGCCGGTTTCTTTCGACGAGGCCGTACTCGGCGCCGATGTGAAGGTACCTGTCGTCGCAGGGGGCACCGTGACAGTGAAGGTGCCGGCGGGAAGTGCCGCAGGACGCGTATTACGCGTCCGGGGTCGAGGCGCACCGCGTCGTGATGGCACTCGTGGCGACTTGCTCGTCACGTTAGATGTTGTGGTTCCCTCCGAACTCAGCGAGGCGGCGCGCAAGGCAATTGAAGCCCTACGCGGAGCCAACGCCGATGCGAATCCACGCGCCGCGTTGCTGGCTCTCGCCGCTGTGTCTCCGAAGGTGATGAAGTCTGAGTCAACGCAAGGAGCGAAGGCATGAACAAATCACCGGACAGTGCATCCAGTTTCGACGAAGAGGTCCCGGTCTACGTTATTTCGATCGCGTCGCAGCTCGCCGGGATGCACCCGCAGACTCTGCGACAGTACGACCGACTGGGTCTCGTATCCCCTGGGCGCTCGGGCGGACGCAACAGGTTGTATTCGATGCAGGATGTCGCGCGTCTGCGCGAAGTGGCACGGCTCACCGCCGAGGGAATCAATTTGGCTGGTATTGCTCGCATTTTGACCCTCGAAGCGGAACTTGATCAGTTGCGATCGCACGCTGCCGAAGTTCACCGGCGTACCGAGGTCCTGCAGGGAATGTTGCGCAACGCGAACGAATTACGCAACGCCACCGCGCTCGTGGTGTGGAGGCCGAAGCGCTAACTGCGATCCCACAAGCGAGGACCGCCCAACAGGGCCATCACGTTTTCGACAATCGTTACATCGGCACCGAGCGCATCCACGGTCGCTTGATCGAGGTTTTGCGCATTGCCGCCGCCGAGGTAGAGGCGGTCCCAGAAGAAGACCCGGCGCAGGGTCGCGACGGTGGCAAGGACGCGCTCGCTCCATGCGTCGTTGCCGAGTCGGGTGCGTTCGAGCGCACCGAGCCACTGGTCGTACGTCGTATCGGTGTGGGCAGTTGCCTGTGACAGCTCAATCTTCGGCAGCAGTACGCCGTCGTTGAACAGCGCGAATCCCATCCCTGTTCCCAAGGTGATCGTGACCTCGAGGCCCGTTCCAGCGATGACGCCCGCGCCGGCGAGTTCAGCGTCATTGACGACGCGTGTAGGAACGCCGAGTCGTGTTCGCAACGCCGACTGAGCGTCGAAGTCTCGCCAGGCCGCGACCAAGTCGTCGCGAGGTGCAGAGAACGGGCCGGACTCGGTGACGTAGTGAGGCGTGTAGCGGACGATGCCGTTCCGAATCATCCCGGGGATACCGATCGAGGCCCGCTGTGACTCACATTGGAGTTCGTCTCGCAGCGACGCGATTGCTTCGACAAAGTCGCTCGGCACAATCGGGTAAGGCGTTGGGAGCCGTACGTTGGGTGTGAGCAAACGACCGTCGGGCGCCACGACAGCAACCTTGATACCGCCCCCTCCACAATCCACCGAATAGGTGTTGAGATCCGAGGTCATCGAAGGCCTCCGTAGGTCTTGGTCAGGCGAGCGATCGCTTCGTCGAGTACGTCGTCGCGCTTGCAGAAAGTCCATCGCACGTACGGTTTTCCAACCGCGCTGTCGCAGAAAGCCTGGACCGGGATTGCTGCGACTCCGGCCTTGGTGAGTGCGTGTTCGCAAAAATCCGCGCCAGTTGGGAAGCCGAGGGGCCGAACGTCGGTCACGACAAAATAGGTGCCCGCGGTCTTGCTTGCGCGAAGTCCGCAATCGGCGAGTCCACCGACGAGTTGGTCGCGTCGTCCCTGCAGATCGGCAGCGAAGTTTGCAAAGTATGAATCGGGCAAGGCGAGCGCGTCGGCAATGGCCCACTGAAAAGGACCGCTCGAGACGTACGACAGGTGCTGACGGACGGTGCGAACCGCGGCGATCAGGTTCGGTGGACCGCATGCCCAACCGACCTTCCAGCCGGTGAGCGAAAATGACTTTCCGGCCGAGCCGACCGTGATGGTGCGCTCCCACATGCCGGGCAGGGTGGCAATCGGACGATGAACGCGATCGTCGAACGTCAGATGTTCGTACGCCTCGTCGGATAGCACGATGAGATCGTGTTCGATCGCGAGGGCAGCGATCGCACTGAGTTCTTTGGTCGACAGCATCGAGCCGGTTGGATTGTGCGGCGAATTGATGACCACAAGTCGCGTCCTGCTGGTGATCGCGTCGCGGAACGCGTCGAGATTGGGGCGGAACTCGCTGTCGACCAGGGTCATTGGAACGCCTACGCGAACCCCTCGAGCGAGGTCAATGGCCGCGGCGTACAAATCGAAGTACGGCTCGATCACGATGACTTCGTCGCCCTCATCGACCAGAGCGAGTATTGCCGCCACCAAGGTTTCGCTGGCGCCGGTCCCGATCACCACGCCGTCAACTGGATCGACATCGAGGCCGTAGAAACGCCGTTGGTGCGCGACGACTGCTCGTCGCAGTTCGGGAAGGCCGTGGACGGGTGGGTATTGGTTACCTCGGCCTGCGCGAATCGCCGCAACGGCCGCTTCGAGAATTTCCGTAGGACCGTCGGTGTCCGGAAAACCCTGGCCGAGGTTGATAGCTCCCAGGGCCGTGGCGCGAGCCGACATCGCACCAAAGATGCTCGTCCGATGCGCGCGCATTCGTGGGACGAGCGAATCCATGGGAGCACCGTACGGTGAGAAGGTGGTGGACATGAGTACTGCATTGATCACCGGCGCGAGCTCAGGAATCGGCGAGACCTTCGCACGGACCCTGGCGGCACGCGGCCACGACCTCGTGTTGGTAGCCCGAGACACTCGGCGTCTCGAAGACTTGGCTATCGAACTCCGCGAGCGATCTCACGTGGTTTGCGAAGTAGTGACGGCCGATCTCAGTGACCGCAGCGCCCTCAAGCGGGTCGAAGATCGCCTCGGCGACCGGATGCGTCCCATTGATGTGCTCATCAACAGCGCGGGTTTCGCATTGAAGGGCCGATTCGTCAATGGCGACGTTGAAGCGGAGCAGTCGATGATTGACGTGATGGTCACCGCGGTCATGCGCCTGACTCACGCAGTTGTGCCGAATATGGTGGCGCGCGGGCACGGGACGATCATCAATGTGAGCAGCATCGGCGGATGGATGACCGGCAGCACCTACAACGCCGCCAAAGCCTGGGTCACCACCTTTAGCGAAGGATTGGCTCCTCAAGTCGCAGACTCCGGCGTCAGGGTGATGGCGCTGTGTCCCGGCTTCACGCGCACTGAATTTCAGTCCCGCGCGGACATTCGCGAAGACACCATCCCTGAGTGGTTGTGGCTCGAGGTCGACGTCGTCGTAAACGACGCGTTGGCCGATGTTGCCCGCGGTCGCCTGATCAGTATTCCGTCGAATCGATACAAGGCCCTGTCGTACCTACTTCGCTATGCGCCGCGCCCACTAGTACGCCGAGCAACCGGCGCGCGCACTCGTGGCCGACGTCGGACTGCCACATAGTCTCCACACCCGTCGTAGTCACTCTGACGTGGCGAGTGCAACGATCGCGGTGGAGAGCGCGTCGTTCGCGACGTGTACGACATTCCAGCCGCGCAACTGGGCTTGAGTGACCGCGTCTGGAGGGGCATCCGCGGATGCCAGGTACGTCACGGGGGCATCGGGCCAGTCGCCGCCGCCGGTTCCCGTGGCGGGAAGGTCCGCGTTGACAAAGACATATCCATGCAAGCCGCGCCGAGCAGCGCGTTGGGAAAAACCGAGGGCGGGGAGCATCACGCCCGCCCCTCCGTGGGCGACAAGGAGCACCGGCGCCCTGGCCCCACCCACCGCGATCGCCACCGCGCAAGTGGCGACCCAGTGAGCCATCTGAGCCGACGGGGTCTCCGCGGCTGCGCCCTCATCAAGCGGCAAGTCGGGATTGATGTGTCGTACGCCAGCGTCGTCAAGCTGGCGAGAGACGTCGGCCCACGGAGGGGGCGGATAACCGGCAGGACTCGGACACAGCACGACTGTTTCGGGCAACAAGGCTTCTGACTCCACTGGGATAGTCACTCGATGAGTGAGACCGACACGATGCGGCGCCGGGACAACGCCGATTCGGCCGTGTTGCGACCTCGTGGCGGCGACGAACAATGTGACGGCTGAGTTCGGGCTGACTGTGCCATTTTGGTGGAACTCAGGCCGGGTCAACGGGACTGGTTGGGACAATCTTTGATTTGGTGGGTGAGCGACTTTGTGAGCCACTGACTAAGGTCTGCGTCATGCCCCCGCCCGAAGCCCCCCCCGGGGGTGCCAACAGCGAAGATCGAGAAGCGCTGCGCCGGGAGATCATCGCCAAGGCCGTGGTCCATGGACGGGTGGTCTTGTCGTCTGGCAAGGAAGCCGACTACTACGTCGACCTGCGCCGAGTGACGCTCGACTCGACTGCGGCTCCGCTTGTCGGGCGGGTGATGTTGGAAGCGACGTCGGGTTTGGATTACGACGCGGTTGGCGGGCTCACACTCGGCGCGGATCCCGTGTCCACTGCGATGTTGCATGCGGCCGCGGCCGTGGGTCGCAAGTTGGATGCGTTCGTCGTACGCAAGGCCGAGAAGCCCCACGGTCTGCAACGCCGCATCGAAGGCCCTGACGTCGCCGGTCGTCGGGTCCTCGCCGTTGAAGACACCTCGACAACCGGCGGTTCGGTGCTCACTGCGGTTGCCGCGTTGCGAGAAGCCGGCGCCGAAGTCGTCGGAGTCGCCGTCATCGTCGAACGAGGTGCTGCCCCGGCGATCGCGGCGGCTGACTTGCCCTACATCGCGGCGTACACGCTCGCTGACCTGGAGTTGACGGGTTCATTGTGAGCGCCAAACACTCGCGGAACAACAACGCGATCGGTGTCGCAACTGATGACGTAACTGTTGAGGTAACGCCGTTTGACGGTCGACCGCCAGTACGCGTCTCACTGCGTGATCCGTCGCCGTTTGGGTGGTGGCCTGCGCTGCTTCTTGCGTTTGTCGGAATGGTCGATCGCCTCGATTCGAGCTTGGTCGGCGGCGTACTGACAAAAATCCAAGACGAGTTCGGGTTTAGCGACTTCGTCGCTGGCTTCTTGTTCTCGGCACCAGTAATCGCGGCTGCCCTGCTTGTCATCCCGGCGGGAGTCCTCGCGGATCGAGGTAGGCGTACTCGCTTGCTGACTGCCGTGATCGTCGTGTGGTCGATCTTGACCCTCGGTTCTGGCCTCGCCCCGACGTTGTCTGTGTTCTTCCTGCTCCGCACCATGCTTGGAGTCGCGGCTCCGCTCAATATCCCCATTGTCGGAAGTCTGGTCGGGGACTACTACCCACCCATCGGACGAAGCCGGGCGTTCGGCATTATTCGTGTCCTTGAGTACCTGGGCTTCCCGTTGGGAATCGGGATCGGCGCCGCGCTCGGTGGCGCGTTCGGGTGGCGCAGTGCTTTCTACGTCGCTGCGATCCCTGGTCTGCTGATTGCGACCCTTGTCTTCTTTCTTCTGCGTGAGCCCAATCGTGGCGTAGGTGATTGGCTCGGATCGCAGGAACGATCCCTCACGCCGCCCGACCGTGGCGGCGCGACGACGACGTTGACCGAACCCGTTGTTGACGAAGATGTACGGAGTCTCGGTCGCTTCCGTGAGTTGCTTTCTCAGGTGTGGGCGATTCCCACCGTACGAATATTGGTCGTCGCCCAAGCGATGCTCTATTGCGCGTTCAGTGGCCTCTTCTCGTTTTCGACTGCCTTCTTCGAACGCGGAAACGGGTTGACGACGGCTCAGGCGGGTGCCGTCGCGGGCAGCGTCGGATTGGTCGGAATCATCGTCGGCGGCGCTTTTGCTGGTCGCCTGGGAGACAATCCGCGCGGGCGACCAGGTTGGCGAATCAAGTTGTCGTCGATGGCCCTCGTCGTCGCCGCAGTCATGGTGTTGGTCCTTGCTGCTGTACCGATTCTTTCCGTCGAGATCTTCGCCTTCGCGATCGTCAACTGCGCGAACCTCATCGCGATCGTCAATCTCGGGGCGGCCACGGCTGATGTTGTGCCGGCCCGAATCCGTGGCTCAGGGTTTTCGGTTTTGCAGTTCCTGATCACCTTCGGCAGCGCGGCGGGTCCGCTCATCGTCGGTGGTATATCGGCCCTCACCGGCGAGAATTTGCGCTGGGGGTACGCCGTGATGGTGATTCCCTTCACTGTTGGTGCACTATTCCTGCGACGCGGAGTTGCGACGTACGAGACGGATGCTGGGATTGTGCTGAGGGAGATTGAAGCCGCACAGTAGTTGCGGCCTTTCGCTCGCGCCGTGACGGTCGCGGGATTTGCTAGTCGGTTGTGTTCTTGGGTGATTTGTTGCGGTGTAGTTCGAATGCGATGGGGATAAGGCTCAAGGCGACGATGATGATTGAGAAGACTTCGATGTTGTTCTTGATGAAGGCGACGCCGCCGAATGCGTACCCGAGCACGGTGAGCACCGTTGCCCAGATAACTCCGCCGATCGCGGAGTACGTCGCGTAAACGCGGAAGTCCATCCTGCCGATTCCGGCGGACGCGGTGATGAAGGTCCGCACGATTGGGACGAACCTCGCGAGCACGATCGCGCGTCGGCCGTACTTCTCGAAGAACTTGCTCGTCTTGTCGATGTACTCGGTCTTGAAGAAGCGCGAGTCAGGTTTATTGAACAGGGAAGGCCCGGCCCGGTAGCCGATCCAATAGCCGACGAGGTTGCCAGCGATCGCTGCGATCGACAGGAGAAGACAAGCTAGTGGAAGCGGGACGGCGATCGCACCGCTTGCGATGAAGAGTCCGGCGATGAAGAGGAGTGAGTCACCCGGGAGGAAGAACCCGATGAGCAAGCCACACTCCGCGAAAATGATCGCGAGCACGATCGCGAAAGCCCAGCCGCCCGCTTCACGAATCAGCGAGTCGGGGTTGAGCCAACTCGGCCCGAGCGCCGTGACGGCCTGGGATCCGAGGTGTGTGGTCGTAGCGAGAGCGGTGGTCAGCACCGGGTGAGGCTATCCCGAGATCATTGCCTAACCTGACCACGTGGATGGCGGCGGACAGATCGAGGAGGTCTCGGACCCGTCGCGCGCCGACGTGGCGAGCGCTGCTTATCCGGGGCGATCTGGTGGTGAGCGCTACATCGAGGACATTGGCGTGGGGCCGTACCCGACTCCGTGGCCTGGGGATGCTCGACTTGATCCGACGTTGCTTGCGGAGGGTGACCGGCGCAATGTGCTCGATCGTTTTCGGTATTGGAAGACCGAGGCAATCATTGCCGAGCTCGATGAGAACCGGCACGACTTTCATGTTGCGATCGAAAACTTTGCGCACGATTTTAACATCGGATCCGTCGTGCGTACGGCCAATGCGTTTGGCGCTCGTGAAGTGCACATCGTCGGTCGGCGACGATGGAACCGACGCGGCGCGATGGTGACCGATCGCTATCAGCACATCCGCCACCACGAATCGGTCGTGTCGCTGGCATTGTGGGCGACCGCCGAAGGTGTGCCCTTGGTGGGGATTGACAATCTCCCGGGGGCGGTTCCGTTGGAGACCTACGACTTGCCGCGTACGTGTGTGTTGCTCTTTGGCCAAGAGGGACCCGGATTGTCCGACGAGGCGCGTACGAGTTGCACCGCCACTTTGTCGATCGCCCAGTTCGGGTCAACGCGGAGCATCAACGCCGGAGCTGCGGCCGCAATCGCGATGCACGCCTGGATCCGCCGCCACACCTTCAACCAACCCCCCGAGTCGTCAGCTTTTGGTCACTCGGCTTCGCCAAAGTGACCCAAAACTGACGACTCGGCGAAAGGGGGTAGACGGTCTGCCAGGATTGGGTCACTGCCCGTTGAGTGGTGAGGAGTCGGTGTCATGCCCATTGCCAGTCCTGAGGTGTACGCCGAGATGCTCGATCGCGCGAAGGCGGGCAAATTCGCCTACCCGGCCATCAACTGTACGTCGTCGCAAACCATCAATGCCGCCCTGCGCGGATTTGCCGAGGCCGAAAGCGACGGAATCATCCAAGTCTCCTGGGGTGGTGCCGACTTCGCCTCCGGGCAGGCCGTCAAAGACATGGTCACCGGAGCGGTGGCGTTGGCCGAATTCGCCCACATCGTCGCAGCAAAGTACGACGTCATGGTCGCGCTTCACACCGATCACTGTCCGATCGACAAACTTGATGGCTACATGCGCCCACTCATCGACGTCTCCTTGGAGCGCGTCAAGAATGGCAATCAGCCGCTCTTCCAATCCCATATGTGGGACGGCTCGGCTGTTGAGTTGCACCAAAATCTGGACATCGCGGCCGAGCTCCTCGATAAGTGTCGCGCCGCCAACATCATCATGGAGTTGGAGATCGGTGTGGTCGGTGGCGAGGAAGACGGCGTTGAAGCGACCCACGACGCGAAGCTTTACTCCACTCCCGACGATGCCCTCGCGACCGCGGCCAAACTGGGACTCGGAGAGCGCGGTCGCTACATGCTCGCCGCCACATTCGGCAACGTGCACGGTGTCTACAAGCCCGGCAACGTCGTACTGACACCGGTCATCCTCAAGAACATCCAGGACGCAGTTGGCGCGAAGTACGGCAAGGACAAACCCTTCGATCTCGTCTTCCACGGCGGTTCGGGATCCCTGCTGAGCGAGATCCGGGAAACCCTGGACTACGGCGTCGTCAAGATGAACGTCGACACGGACACGCAGTACGCCTTCACCCGCCCGATCGTTGATCACATGTTCAAGAACTACGACGGCGTACTGAAGATCGACGGCGAAGTCGGCAACAAGAAGATCTACGACCCGCGGTCGTACGGAAAGTTGGCCGAGCAAGGGATGGCGGCGCGAGTGTCGCGCGCCTGTGAGGACTTGCGGTCAACCGGTACGCGACTGACGTAACGCGCGCGAGCCTCGGGGTACGTAGTCAGGTGTCCGCACTGCCTACGTGGCTTCGGGTGCTGGGCGTGGTCGCCGCTACGATTTTCGTCGCAGCCTTGGTGGGAAGCTTCATCCCCTCGCTACGCCTCGTCGATCTCGAGGTCTATTCGCAGGCGGGAAGTGCTGTCCTGCATGGCAATTCGCTCTATGGCCAGCACACGGTCGACCTCGGTCTCGTCTTCACTTATCCACCGTTTGCTGCGGTGGTGTTTGTCCCGCTGGGGTGGCTCGGAACCGGGTCCGCGGCATTGGCCTGGTCCGTTGTGTCTGTGGCCGCGTTGCTGCGAGCGGTCCACCTCTGCCTGCGCTCGGTCGGGTTGTCGCCTGCCAGTGATCTCCGTCAATCACGCCGCAACGTCGTTGTATCCATCGGCGCTACGCTGTTCTGTCTCGCGCTGGAACCGACACTGGTGACGTTGGCGTGGGGACAAATCAACCTTGTGCTGATGTGGCTCATCCTTGAGGACTTCATCGGCGATGTACGGCCACCGTCACGCGGATTGCTCACCGGCCTCGCGACGGCTATCAAACTCTCGCCGGCTCCGTTCATTGTGTTCGCGGCACTTGTAGGACGCCGTCGAGACGCGAGCCGCGCCGTCATTGTCTTCGTCCTCTCAGTTCTTGTCGGTGTGCTGATCCCCGCCGCCAACGGATGGACCTATTGGACAACCGAGCTGTTCAACTCCAATCGCATCGGCGATCAAAGCAGCAGCGGCAATCAGTCGATTCCCGGCGCGATCGCTCGAATCACAAACTCCGCGCATGCACCGCTGTGGGCATGGGTCGTGGCGATGACCGTCCTTGCCGCGAGCCTCGTGATTGCTCATCGACTCTGGCTGGCCCACCGAGTACTCGAAGCGCTCTCCGCCGTGGGGATCGCCACCGTTCTGGCGTCACCGATCGGCTGGACACATCACTGGGTTTGGTTCGGGCCTGCGTTGATTGCGCTGTGGGCGCGCGCGCGTGAGCAGCGCATCGCCGCCTACGTCTTCGCCCTCGCGGCGGTGATCGCAGTGAGCTGGCTACCTCGTTGGGGCGCCGGCACCTACGCGCAGCGTGTCGATCCGGGTCCCCCGTGGCAGTACGCGCAATGGCTCGCGTCGGACGCCTACGTCGTGCTCGGACTCGTGATGCTGGTTTGGTGGGCATGGTCGGCTAACAGCGTGACGCGTGGTCCCAGCCGTACTGCGATTGCGGCAGGATGACCCCGTGAGCATTCATCAAGATCTTCTCGGCGGGCCTCCCCCCACGCTCCTTCCCGATGAGCCTGCGCCGCGGGAAGCACTCGCTGCCGGAGTCGACCCCAGCGAGGTGGCGGCAAACCACCCAACCTCGTCAGAAGCGTGGGCAGCGCTCGCCGATCGGGCCTGGGCCGGCGGACACGTCATCGAGTCGTACGCCTACGCCCGCACCGGCTATCACCGTGCCCTTGATGCCCTGCGGCGCAACGGTTGGAAGGGCCATGGCCCGGTGCCATGGGAGCACGAACCCAACCGCGGTTTCCTGCGCGCACTGCACGCGCTGGGCCGAGCCGCTGGCGCGATCGGTGAAACCGACGAAGCAGCCAGATGTACGAGTTTTCTGCGCGAAAGCTCACCGGCCGCTGCGGACGCGCTGTCCGATTGAGCACAACTGAGGTCCTAGCTACCGCTGAAGTTCGGTAACCTCTTCTCGATCATTCATCCGCCGGGCAACGAAGTCCCGGCCATCCCGTCCGCTCAGCTGCCGAGGAGTTGCCATGCCCGCGATCGTGCTGATCGGCGCGCAATGGGGTGATGAGGGCAAGGGCAAGGCGACCGACGTGCTCGGCGACCGCGTTGACTATGTCGTGAAATTTAATGGCGGAAACAATGCAGGTCACACCGTCGTCATCGGTGATGAGAAGTACGCGTTGCACCTCCTCCCCTCAGGCATCTTGACTCCCGGCGTCGTGCCTGTCATCGGAAACGGCGTCGTCATCGACCCCGCGGTGCTTTTCGAAGAGATCGATGGACTCGAAGCGCGTGGCGTCGACACGTCTCGTCTTGTGGTGAGTGCAAATGCGCACCTCATCGCGTCGTACAACCGCACGCTTGACAGGGTCACCGAGCGATTCCTCGGCAGTCGTAAGATCGGAACGACTGGTCGTGGTATCGGTCCGACATACGCCGACAAGATGACCCGGGTCGGAATTCGCGTGCAAGATATCTTCGACGAGAAGATTCTGCGCCAGAAGGTCGAGGGCGCTCTCGATCAAAAGAATCACTTGCTGGTGAAGGTCTACAACCGTCGTGCGATCAGTGTCGATTCGGTGGTCGAAGAGTTGTTGGCCCACGCCGAGCGTTTGCGGCCGCTGGTCGCCGACACAACGTTGCTCTTGCCGCGTGCAATCGCCGACGGGAAGACGGTTCTACTCGAAGGTGGTCAGGCGACGCTGCTCGACGTCGACCACGGGACCTACCCGTTCGTCACGTCGTCTTCTGCAACTGCCGGCGGGGCGTGCACAGGTTCGGGAATTCCGCCCACGTCGGTGGCACGGGTGATCGCCATCGCCAAGGCGTACATCACGCGCGTCGGCGAGGGGCCGTTCCCGACCGAATTACATGACGATAACGGCGAACAGCTGCGTCAGATTGGACACGAATTCGGCACGACCACCGGGCGGCCGCGGCGCTGCGGATGGTTCGATGCGCCGATCGCGCGTTACGCGGCTCGCATCAACGGTGTTACCGACTTCGTCTTGACCAAGCTCGACGTACTGACCGGCTGGGACGAGATTCCCGTGTGTGTGGCGTACGACATTGATGGCGAACGTACGACGGAATTGCCAATGACGCAGACGGAATTCCACCACGCGATTCCCGTCTACGAAAACCTCGCAGGCTGGACTGCAGACATCAGCGAATGTCGTGATGTCACAGACCTGCCGAAGAACGCGCGCGCCTATCTGGATTTCGTCGAGGAGCAATGCACCGCACGGATCTCCGCAGTGGGAGTTGGCCCAAGCCGCGCCGCGACGATCGTCATCAACGACCTCCTCCCCTAACCCGCAGCTTCTGCCTTAGGGGCAGAAACCTGCAGTTTAACTTCAGATTCGTACCTCAAACTTGGATCTTGGAGGCCGGCGATGGTGGGCGATGAGCGGTTCGAGCCGAAGCGCGACTCTCGGCCCGTCGACGGTGCCTGGCCGTGCGCTATCTGGCCGCCACCGGGCGACGTCGTGCTCACCGGTACGTGGGTCGAGTTGCGTCCTACCTCCCTTGCCGACGCGACGGAACTCTTCGCGGCGCTGGACCACGACCTAGTGTGGGCGCACGTACGAGGCAGATCCTCGACGCCCGACGAGTTGGCCGGTGTCCTCGGCATCAGGCGTAACGACCCGGCGTGGTTTCCGTGGACCGTACGGCTGCGACGCGCGCTCGGTGCGCTGCCGGCCGGTGCCGTCGTGGGCACCACGTCGTACTTGGAAACTGTCCCGATTGACGCGCGCTCAGAGATCGGTTCGACCACGTACGACCCCGCCGTGTGGGCCACCCAAGTCAACCCCGAGTGCAAATTGCTGCTTCTCGCGTTCGCCTTCGACAACCTGTTCATGGGTCGCATCCAATTTCGGACCGATGTCCGCAACCATCGCTCGCAGCAGGCAATCGCTCGGCTGGGGGCGAGATATGAAGGGGTGCTGCGGCGCTACCAACGTCGAAGTGATGATTCCGTGCGCGACACCGTCCTGTTTTCGATCCTCGCCGAGGAATGGCCTGCCGTGCGTCGGGGACTCGAGGACAGACTGTCGGCGTACGACTCGTCGGCCTGACACTTCGCCGCTGCGCAAACCGCATGGACGCGTCTAACCTGCCCCCTATGACTTACACACCGGATCCCACCGAAGGCCGCCGCGTCTCCGAACTCGATCGCGCCCACGTCTTTCATTCCTGGAGCGCGCAGGGGGCATTGACTCCGATGGCGATCGCCGGTGCCGAAGGCTGCTACTTCTGGGACTACGACGGCAATCGCTACCTGGACTTCTCCAGCCAACTGGTTAACGTCAACATCGGTCACCAGCACCCGAAAGTTGTCGCGGCGATTCAAGCGCAGGCAGCGCGACTGTCAACTGTGGCGCCGCAGCACGCCAACGACGTACGCGGCGACGCGGCGCAACGCATTGCCGCACTCGCACCTGCAGGAATGAACAAAGTCTTCTTCACCAACGGCGGTGCGGACGCAAACGAAAACGCAGTACGGATGGCACGACTTCACACGGGTCGGCACAAGGTGTTGTCGTTCTATCGCTCGTACCATGGCAACACCGCGACCGCGATCACGGCGACCGGCGACCCGCGGCGTTGGCCCAACGAAGCGGGCATCTCGGGGATCGTGCACTTCTTCGGGCCGTACGCCTATCGGTCGGCATTCTGGGCAACTACCGAAGAAGAGGAATCGCGGCGCGCCCTGGAGCATCTTGAGCAAGTCATCGCAATGGAAGGTCCGCAGACGATTGCGGCCATTCTCATTGAGACCGTGGTCGGAACTGCCGGTGTCTTGATTCCGCCACCGGGTTACATGGCCGGAGTGCGCGAACTCGCGACTCGTCACGGGATCATGCTGATTCTTGACGAGGTTATGTCGGGCTTCGGGCGTACCGGCGAGTGGTTTGCGTTTGATCATTGGCAGGTCAAACCCGACCTGGTGACATTCGCGAAGGGTTCGAACTCGGGTTATGTCCCGGTGGGTGGCGTGATCATCGACGACCCGATCGCCGAGACGTTTGATGACCGCGTCTTCCCCGGCGGGCTGACCTATTCGGGTCATCCCCTCGCGTGTGCGTCGATCGTCGCCTCCATTGACGCCATGGCTGACGAGCGCATTGTCGAAAACGCCGCCCGGGTAGGGACCGAAATCCTGGGACCGGGCTTGCGTGCGCTCGCCGATCGCCACCCCGTCATCGGAGAGG